>CAZHGG010000999.1:0-2709 GCA_964531755.1 uncultured Polyangiaceae bacterium | reverse complement strand
AGCTCCTTCGAGAGGTGACCATCGGCTAGCGCTCGAGCGCCGCCGAGAGTCATCCGAGGAGCGCGCCGTGTCGTCCTTCAAGCGCTATCGCGACGTTGGCATCGTCATCCTGCTGCTCGCGGTCCCCTTCTTTGTCTTGCGCGCCAACATGCGCAAGCCAGAGAACCTGAACGCGATGGATCGCGCGGTGCTCCGCGTGAGCGCGCCCATCGAGTTTGGCGCGTCCAGCCTCGCGCGGGGCGTGTCGAACGTGTGGGACAGCTACGTGTACCTCGTCGACGTCAAGACCGACAACGAGCGGCTCGCGTACGAGAACGCGCGCCTCCGCGAGACCGTCCACCGCCTGGAGCAGACGCAGACCGAGAACCAAGACCTGCGGCGCCTGCTCCAGCTGCGCGAGGGCATCCCAGGCGATTTGGTCAGCGCGCAGGTGGTGGCGAAGGACTTCAACGCCTTCTTCCGCGTCACGCGCGTCGTCCTCGACCGCGGCTCGCGCAACGTGCGCCCGCACATGCCCGTCGTCTCCCCCGACGGCGTCGTCGGCGCGGTGCTCCGCGTCGCGGGCGACGCGGTCGACGTGCAGCTCGCCGCAGACGCGGGCTTCGGCCTCGACGTGGCCAACGAGCGCACGCGCGCGCGCGGGTACATCCGGGGCACCGGCGACCCGTCGCGCTATTTCTGCAAGGTCGAGAACGTCGACTCGGCCGACGACGTGGAGGTGGGCGACCTGCTCGTCACGAGCGGCAAGGGCAAATGGTTCCCCAAGGGGCTGCCCGTCGCCAAGGTGACCAAGGTGGTCAAGCGCGAGCCGGGGCGCGACCAGGAGATCGAGGCCCAGCCCACGGTGAACTTCTCTCGGCTCGACGCCGTGCTCATCATCGTCACCCCGCCCGACGAGGAGGAGAAGGCGGAGAAGGCGGAGAAGGCGGAGAAGGGCAAAGGCAAGCCATGAGGTTTACTGCGTTCTTCGGCGCGGGCCTCGGGCTCCTCCTCCTCCAGTCGAACCTCTTCCGCGCGATCGTGGTCGCCGAGCGGGTGCTCTCGTCGCTGCTCCTCTGGCTGCACCTGTCCGACCACGAGGTGCACATCCCCGGCTTCGTGCCCGAGCTCGTGCTCCCGCTCGTGATCTACATGGGCGTCCACGAGTACTCGCTGGCGCGGGGCGCCGCCGTGGCGTTCGCGCTCGGGTACTTCACCGACCTCGTCGGCATCGCCCCTGTGGGCCTCTACACGTTCACCTACGTGGCCACCTTCGTGCTCGCGCGCGCCGCCGGCGTGCGCTTCGCCGCGCAGACTCGGTGGATGCAGGTCGTGCTCGCCCTCGTCTTCTCGCTCGTCCACTCGCTCATGGTCGTCATCCTGGTGGCCATCTTCTGGAAGGAGCGCGACGGCTGGATGCCGCGCATGATCGCGCCCATGGCGCTTCCACACGTGCTGGCCACGAGCATGACGGCCCCGATCGTGTTCCGGCTCGCGCAGCGCATCCACGTGGGCACCCAGAACGCCCTGCGCGAGGGCGCGCCGCCATGAGCGACCGCCTCGTACCGCGCTCGGACGTCGGCGAATTTCGCAAACGTTACCAGTACATGGCACTGTTCGCGTTCCTCGCGTTCTTGACCATCGCCGTCCGCCTCTTCCAGCTCCAGGTGGTCGAGGGGAAGGACTACGCGGCGCGCGCTCACGAGAACGTGATCCGGCGGGTCACGCTGCCCACCACCCGAGGCGTCGTGCGCGACGCCAACGGACACGTCCTCGCGTCCAGCCGCGGCGCGTTCAACGTCTACATCGTGCCCGGCCGGGTCATGCCGAGCGCCCGACCGCCGCGGCGCTGGGGCAAGGACGAGCGCGACTCGTTCCCCCTCATCGCCGACACGCTCCGCCTGAACCCCGACGAGCGCGCGCGCCTCACCGCGCGCATCCGCGAGGCGTGCAAGACCGACGAGGACAAGTCGCCGTGCTGGCACAGCATCCTCGTGCGGGAGGACGTGCCGCGCGACATCGTCGCCGAGCTGAAGCAGCACTCGTGGGAGCTCGTCGGCAGCAGCGTGCTGAGCGCGCCGGTGCGCCTCTACCCTTACAAGAACCTCGGCTCGCACCTGCTCGGCTACGTGGCCCAGGTCGACGCCGAGACCCTCGCGAAGTTCCGGCCGGACGACTACAAGTCGATGAGCCCCGAGGAGCGCGCAAAGGTGAACCCGCTCGGCTACGCGCCAGGCGACACCCTCGGCGCCACCGGCATCGAGCGCAGCTGGGAGGCCTACCTGCGCGGCCAGCGCGGCTGGGAGAAGCGGGGGGTGGACGCACGCGGCCGCTACCGCACGGGCCCGGACGCGGAGCGCCTCCTCGACGCGCCCAAGCGGCAGGAGCCCCTCGCGGGCCGCGACCTGCGCCTCACCATCGACATGGAGCTGATGGAGGGCATCGAGAAGGCGATGCGCAACGAGGTCTCGGGCGCGGTCGTCGTGGTCGACGTCCGCACCGGGCGGCTCCTCGCGCTGTACTCCAAGCCCGACTTCGACCCGAACGATCTCTCGGGTGGCGCCGGTCGCGAGCGCGTCCGAGAGACCTTCAACAAGCTCTACGCCGACTCGCTCCGGCCCCTGCTCGACAAGACGATGAGCGGCGCCTTCCAGCCCGGGTCGACCTTCAAGCCGGTCTCCGCGCTCGCCGCGCTCGAGGCGAAGCTCGTGAACCCGGCGGAGAGCGAGC
>CAZHGG010000998.1:0-2714 GCA_964531755.1 uncultured Polyangiaceae bacterium | reverse complement strand
CGGGCAGCCGCACGAGCGCGACGGGCGTGTCGGCGAGGAGCGCGTCCGCCTCGGAGGTCGTGGCGAGCAGCGACGCGACCTCGACGCCGCGCGCCCCCCCGCGCTCGCGCAGGGCGCGGGCGAGCGCGAGCGCCCGCGTGACGTGCCCCGCGGAGAAGCCGTCGTTGGCGACGAACATCGCGCGGAGCGGGCGGCTCACGACACGTCGTAGTCGTGCCCCGTCGGCGCGACGTGACCATGATCCACCTCCCGGTCGAGATCGACCAGGTGCGGGTGGTGCCGGCGGTCTTGGTGGTGGTGGTGGTGGACGTGGTGCACGCGCACGCCGCCACCGCCTCCGCGCACGCCGCCACCGCGCGGCTGCGCCGGCGGGCGCCGACGCTTCGGCGGGCCGTGGTCCTCCCAGATGTAGGCCTGGTAGCGGGAGCCGACGGTCGCGTAGGTGCTCCAGTGCGTGGACGGATCGTGCAGGAGCGGCCACAAGAGCGGATCGAGGCGGCGGTTCGCGAGGTAGTTGCGGCGGTCCTGCGGGCCGAGGTTCTGCCGCCGCACCTCCTCGAAGAAGGCGTCGGCGCCCGCGGGCCGGTACACCGACTCGATGAGCGCGATCCCCTTCTCGGTGAGCCGGTACCGGTCCGCGAGCGGCCAGACGCGGTCCCACCGGGCCACGTAGCCCTGGGCCTCGAGGCCCGCGAAGATCGGCGCGTGCGGGTCGGTCTCGGCGATGGGCCACTCGATGACGTCGCCGTCGTAGAGGTGCCGGAGGATCAAGTAGGCGATCGAGGTCGCCCTCGTGTCCGCGAACTGCATGCGCCCGATGCTACACAGGACGCGACCGCCGGTCGCCCGGTTCGACGCGGGACCGCCCTCGCTCCGTCACGTGCGGTGCTCGATCTCGGGCGGGATCTTGAAGAACGCGTTGCGCTGAGGGTCGTTGTAGGACGCGAAGTCGGGCGCCCAAGGCGTGATGCGCGCCTCCTCGCCGTCGTGCTCGATGGTGAGCGCCATCGGGGTCACGCTGCGGTACGTGCTCTCGGCGGGCAGATCGCCGTTGGCCTTCCCGCCGGCCGAGAACAGCGTGATGAGCCGGCCGCGGTCGTCGTCGTACTGCACGTGGTAGCCCGCGTTGACCTTCTCGTGACCGCGGATCATCGTGTTCATGCCGACCTTCTGCATGAACGCGCGGAACTGCATGCGGCCGAACATGAAGCGTGACGCTTTGTCCTGCAGGTCGGCCGGGATGACGTCGGCCGCCGACGGATCGCTCCACATCATCTGGAAGCGGAGATCGGGGTCGTTCAAGCTGGAGAGGTCCTTGTAGCGCTCCTTCAGCAGGCGATCTTTCGCGATGCCGCCGTGGACGAAGAAGATGCGGTTGAACAAGAACACGTTCGGCATCGCCTCGAACAGCTCGCGGTAGTGCCGGAAGACGTCGATGCTCAAGTGCGGCTTGAGGGTGTTGATCGCCTCGGCGGGCTTCACGCCGCCGTACATGTTGCCGGCGTGTTCGATGTAGTATTCATGGTTCCCGCGGAGCACGATCACGTGGTCGGGCGCGGTCACGAGGAGCTGCATCACGAGCCGCAGGACGCCATTCAGGCTGAAGAGCCCGCGGTCGATGTAGTCGCCGAGCAGGACGAGGATCGGGTAGGGCTGCGTGGTCGGGTTGGCGCGGTAGGCGTCGACCTTCTCGAAGAAGTGCGACTGCATGAGCGCCGCCTTGAGGACGCTGTAGCACCCGTGCAGATCGCCGAGCACGAGCAGCTCGTGGCGCTGGCCGGGCTTCGGCTTGCGCACGTAGACGTGGCCGTCCAAGAAGGAGCCTTCGAGCTCGTCGACCTTGTGCTTGCCCGCGAGGCGCCCCTTGCCCTCGGCGGCCTGCTTCGCGAGCAGGTCGAGGCACCGATCGATGAGCGCGCGGTCCTTCTCGACCTGCGCGAGGATGCGCTCGCGGTCCTTCGAGAAATGCTGCTCCATCGGCTCGAAGAACGCGTGGTTCTCCTCGCTCCGCGGCATGTCCGTGGGCGGGCGGACGCTCGAGCGGTGGCTCGGCACGGGCACGTCGATCTCGATGTCGAGGTCGAGGTCGGCCTCGAGCAGCGCGGCCAGCTCGGCGCGGAACTCGATCTCCGCGGGGTGGGCCTCGCCGTCGGCCATGAGCAGATCGTCGATGCTCGCCATGAGGTGGTCTTGCCCCGTGCGATCGAACGACTTGAAGATCTCGAAGCACTTCGACTTGAGGCGGCCGTGCACGAACGCGGTGGGGTCCTCGTCGGTCGACACCGACTCGGTGAAGAGCTCCTTCACGTTCTGGTCGATGCCCTCGAACACCTCGTGGAAGTGGCGCGTGTACTTCTGCACGACCTCGGTGCGCACGTCCTCGGCCGCGTCGGGCATCGCGTGGCGCGCGCGCGCGTCGATGAGCTTGTGGATGTACTCGCGCACGAAGGTCTTCTCCGCGGCGTCGAAGTCCCCGTCGATGTAGCCGAACGTCACGAGGTAGAAGATGATCGCGTTCATCTCCTGCTCGGCCATGGTGGGGTCGTCGCTGAACTTGAGCATGGCGGAACCATAGCGGTCTCCTCCCCGGTTCGGGAAGGGCCGCATGCGCCTCACCGCGCCGCGTCGTCCGGCGCGCCGACGGTGGTCGGGTCGGTCAGCCGAGCGCGAGCGGCGGCACGCTGGGGCGCCCGCGCCGCCTGCGACGCACGAGC
>CAZHGG010000997.1:0-2720 GCA_964531755.1 uncultured Polyangiaceae bacterium | reverse complement strand
AAGGCCCGGGCCGAGAGCGACCGGCGGGCGCGGGACCTCGAGGCGGCGGCGCGGGCGCGACGCGAGGTCGAGGAGCGGGCGCAGCGCGCGACCGACGCGCTCAAGCACATCGCGACGGCGGTGCGGGCGGAGCCGCGCGGCGTGGTGCTCACGTTCGCAGAGTCGACGCTGTTCGCGCAGGGGTCGAGCGCGCTCTCGGCGGGGGGCCGCGCGAAGCTCGACGAGCTGGCGGCCACGCTCCAGCGCGATCGCCCGGGCGCGCGCCTCTCGGTGGAGGCCCACACCGACAACCAGCGCTCGAAGCAGCACAACGCCAAGCTGTCGACCGCGCGCGCAGAGGCCGTCGCGGCGTACCTCGGCAAGAAGGGCCTGTCTGGGGTGCGGGCGGAGGGGCTCGGCGAGCAGCGCCCGCTCGCGTCGAACTCGACCACCGAAGGCCGGCTCTCGAACCGCCGGCTCGAGATCGTGATCGAGCCGTAGCCCCGTCGCGGCGGGTCAGCGCTCGCGGAGCCGCTCGAACGCGTCGGCGACCGCGCGCGCGTGCGCCGAGCGATAGAAGAGCGCCTGCGTGACGTGCCCGGCAGGCTTCCTGCGGAGCTCGCAGCGCCAGTACCGCGCGAGCGCCTCGGCCTCGTGGCGCACGACGAACTCGTCGTGCTGGCCATAGACGATGATGGCGGCCCGCGGGAACACGGGCGGCGGGTGGCGGCTGATGCGCACGGGGGCGAGCACCTCCTCGAAGAGGCTCGTCGCGGCGCCACGTGACCCGGCGTCGCGCGCGAGGCTGGGCCAGTCGACGACGCGCGTGAGGGCGTCGCGCGTGAAGACGGGGAGCACCGCGTCGCCCGCGCCCCGCAGGATCGCGGCGAGCGGGAAAGGCGAGAGCGCCGCGACGAAGCCGCCCATGAAGCCACCCTGGCTGAAGCCGCTGACGCCCACATCCTCGCACACCTCCGCCCGCAGGTAGGCGAGCAGCGCGCGCCCCTCGTCGACGGTGGCGAGGTTCAGGGCGAAGTGCTCCACGACCGTGCGAATGCGGGGACCGACCTGGCCGGCGGGCCGGCGCAGCCCGTACAGCGGGCTCTCGAGCGACGCGACCCCGAGGCCCTCGGCGAGCAGGTGCCGCGCGAAGAGGCGGCGTCGGGCGAAGCCCTCCTCCGCGGTCGCCGCGAGCAAGAGGCACACGCCGCGCGGCCGGGGCGGCAGGAGCAGCTCGAAGTGCGCCGTGCGGGCCTCGGGCGGCAGCAGCCGCGCCAGGGGCGACTCGAAGGTGCCGCGCCGGACGCGCACTCCGAGCGTGGTCTTCTCGGGCCGCTCCCACGCCAGCTTGTCGACGCCCACCTCGCGCGCGCGCGTGTAGTCCCGGATCTCACCCGAGATCCCGCGCAGCGTGGCGACATCGCCGAAGCCTTCCTCGAAGAGCTTGCCCTTGCGGGCGAGGCGGGCCACGAGGCGGTCGACGAGCACGTGAGCGAGGCGTGACGCGCTCATGAGACGTCGAGTACCACGAAAGCTCGACCGCGACCGCCCGACCGCCAGGGGAACCGCGGCGCGCGGCGGCGCCACACACATGCCAGGCGGCCGCGCGCGCCGATCGGCGGTAGACTGGCGGCGAATGGACCCGGAGTCGCGCATCGGCGCCGTCGTGGGCGGCAAGTACCGGCTCGAGAAGGTGCTCGGCCGGGGCGGCATGGGCGCGGTCTACGAGGCGATCCACACGGGCGTGCAGAAGCGCTTCGCCATCAAGGTGCTGAGCGCCGCGGCGTTCCGCGACGCGGGGAGCCGCGCCCGCTTCACGAAGGAGGCGCAGGCGGCCGCCAAGATGGAGCACCCGAACATCGTCGCGGTGTTCGACGTGGGCGAGACGGAGGACTCGGCGCCGTTCATGGTGATGGAGCTGCTGCGCGGCCGCTCGCTCTTCGACGCCCTCGACCGTGGGCCGTTCCCCGTGTCGCTCGCCGTCTGCGTGGCGCGCGAGGTGCTGTCCGCCCTCGAGTGCGCGCACCGCGTGGGGATCGTGCACCGGGACATCAAGCCCGCGAACATCTTCCTCGTCGACGGGCCCGACTCCACCACCCATGTGAAGGTCCTCGACTTCGGCGTCGCGAAGTTCGCCGAGGTCGACGAGGTGAGCCTCACGCAGTCGGGCGCCATCGTCGGTACGCCGCTCTACATGGCGCCCGAGCAGTTCCTCGCGGTCCGCGAGATCGACGGCCGCGCCGACGTGTGGGCGGTGGGCGCCACGCTCTTTCAGATGCTCACGGACCGGCCCGTGCACCTCACGACGAGCGCGACCGCGGTGGCCGCGAAGGTGGTCAGCGAGCCCGCGCCGCGCGTGCGCTCCATCCGCCCGGAGGTCGACGAGGACCTCGACGCGATCGTCGCTCAGGCGCTCGCCATCCAGCGCGACGACCGGTTCGCGACGGCCGCGGCGATGATGGAGGCGCTGGATCGACATTACCTCGGCGCGTCCGAGACGCTCCCGGGGCTCTCGTCGGACCGCGACCGGGTCGCGCGCTCGAACCCGAGCCCGAGCTCCGGCGGCCGGGCCGCGACGAGGCCCCCCACGCCCGACCCGGCGGGCTCGCGCCCCGCGCCCGAGGGGCCGAGCACGGATGGCACCGACGGCGAGCGCGTGATGATCACCACGCAGGCCGGGGCCGCGCCTTCGCTCGGGAGGCACGCCGCGCTCGGGCTCGCCAGCGGCGTGCTCGGCGCGC
>CAZHGG010000996.1:0-2721 GCA_964531755.1 uncultured Polyangiaceae bacterium | reverse complement strand
ATCAAGCCCAAGAAGTTCGCCCAGACGGACATCGACGAGGTGATCGTCGGCCACACGAACGAGGCCGAGTACAAGAAGCTCCTGAACAACGAGTTCATGGAGGCGCTCCGCGACCGCACGATCAAGATCGACATCCCGTACATCACGAAGCTCACCGAGGAGATGAAGATCTACGAGAAGGACTTCTCGCCGAAGAAGATCCGCGGCAAGCACGTGGCGCCGCACACGGTCGAGGTCGCGGCGCTGTGGGCCGTGCTCTCGCGCCTCGAGGACCCGAAGAAGCACAACCTGTCGCTGCTGCAGAAGGCCAAGCTCTACGACGGCAAGGTGCTCCCCGGGTACACCCAAGACACCGTGAAGGAGCTCCGCAAGGAGACCAAGCGCGAGGGCATGGAGGGCATCAGCCCGCGCTACGTGCAGGACAAGATCTCGAACGCCCTGGTGAACGAGTCGGGCGAGGGCACCATCAACCCGTTCATGGTGCTGAACGAGCTCGACAAGGGGCTGCGCCACCACTCGCTCATCACGAGCGACGAGCAGCGCAAGAAGTTCCAGGAGATCACCGGCATCGTGAAGCGCGAGTACGAGGAGATCGTGAAGAACGAGGTCCAGCGCGCCATCAGCGCGGACGAGGACGCGATCGCCAAGTTGGCTGCGAACTACATCGACAACATCAAGGCCTTCACCCTCAAGGAGAAGGTCAAGAACCGCTACACGGGCCAAGACGAGGAGGCCGACGAGCGGCTCATGCGTTCGATCGAGGAGAAGATCGACATCCCCGAGAACCGGAAGGACGACTTCCGCCGGGAGATCATGAACTTCATCGGCGCGCTCGCCGTCGACGGCAAGCGCTTCGCCTGGAACACGAACGACCGGCTGCGCCGCGCGCTCGAGCTCAAGCTCTTCGAGGACCAGAAGGACAGCATCAAGCTGAAGACCCTCGTCTCCGCGGTGGTCGACAAGGACACGCAGGAGAAGATCGACATCATCAAGTCGAGGCTCATCAAGAACTTCGGCTACAACGAGGTGTCGGCGACCGACGTGCTGAACTACGTGGCGTCGATCTTCGCGCGCGGAGACGCGAAGGAGTAGCGCCGAGCTGCCAGCCTGCGGGGGACGCGAGGCGGCGGGATCACGCGCGATCGTCGCGCCGCGCAGCGGGGTACGCTGCCCGAAGATGAGCGACATCAAGAAGACCCTGATGAAACAGGGCATGAAGTTGATGAGCGATCCCCGCGTCGCGAAGCTGCTCCAGGATCCGCGCGTGATGAGCGCGCTCATGCAGGCGATGTCGGTCCCGGGGAAGGTGCAGTCGTTCACGTCGGAGCAGGTGGAGAAGCTCGCCAAGAGCATGTCGCTCGCCACCGAGGACGAGGTGAACGACCTGAAGCGCACCGTCCGCCGCCTCGAGGACGAGCTCGCCCGCCTCGAGCGCGATCGCAACCCCCGCTGACGCGCGCCGCGTCGGTCACGCGGAGCGCGCGAGGAGCCAGTCGCGGACCTCGGGCCAGAGCGTGCGCGGCGCGTCGCGGCCCACGATGAGGTCGATGTGCCCGAACGGGTACTCGCGGTAGGTCTTGTCGCGCGAGCGGCTTCGCTCGTACGCGGGGCGGACGGCCTTCGGCGAGGCGAGCTCGTCGTTCGAGCCCCCGATGACGAGGAGCGAGAGGTCCTCCGACCGCTCGAAGCGCTCGGCGTAGCCACGGGCGCCGCCGAACCGGCGCTCCCACGCCCAGTCGAAGAGGTTGCGCAGGTCCTCGAGGCTGGCGCGGTCGAAGGCGAGCCGGAAATGCTCCTCGAGGACGTGGTGCTCCGTCGCGCCCTCGTGCCACGCCCGCAGCGGGAGCGGGTGCGCGCGGCCCTTGAGCACGCGGGTCATGCCGCGGAGCGCCGTGCCCACCGGCTGGAGCGTGAGCGGGAGGTTGCCGAGCGGCACGCGCAGGGCGCGGAGGCTGCCGTTCACCGCGCGCACCGCGCCGAGGAACATCGAGCCGCGCGTGAAGTGGTAGGGGCTTCCCAGGGTGACCACGCCTCGCACGAGGCCGACGAGCGAGGGCGCCGCGGCGTAGCTCACGAGGCCGCCGAGCGAGTGACCTACGAGGAACACGGGCCGCCCGCCGGAGAGCGCGCGCACCTCGGCGACGGCCTGCGGCAGGTCCTCCTCGACGTAACAGTGCGCGCCGCGTGAGCGAATTCCCCCGAGTCTGTGCGATCTTCCGTGGCCGCGGAGGTCGAGGTTGAACACGTCGAACCCTTCGGCGGCGAGGTAGTTCGAGAAGCTGCGCGAGGGCAGGTGCCACGCGTAGCGGTTCTGCCCGAAGCCGTGGATGAGGAGCACCGGCGCGCGGGTCGACTCCGCCCCCGCGAGGCGCTTGCGGACCATCGCGAGCGGCACGCCCGCGGTGACGACGACCTCTTTCTTGAACGACGCCACCTGGTGGTGGTCGATGGACTGCTCGACGACTCGACCGTAGAGGATCACGCTTCGGAGAGGGTAGCAGGCCCCGCGCCTCTCCGGCGAGCAGCGCGGCCCCTCGTTTCTCGCCACCGCGCGCCGGCTTCGAGTACGCTCTGCGTATGGCCGCGCGCCGCCCCGCGGGGCGCACGTGTCACGTCGCCCCCCTTGCTTTCTGGAGAGTGATCATGCCCGCTCGGCACGGCCGTTTGGCTCTTGGTCTTGGCGCGAGCCTCCTCGGCGCGGCGCTCGCCGTCACTACGCCC
>CAZHGG010000995.1:0-2729 GCA_964531755.1 uncultured Polyangiaceae bacterium | reverse complement strand
AACATCTCGGCCGAGCCGATCCCGTCGTAGACGTCACTCCCGAAGCGCTCGGTCCACCGGCGGAGCAGCGCCTCGGGCAGCGCCTCGCCCGCGGAGAGCGAGAAGCGGACGCCGTCGAGCGGCAGGCCCGGGCGCCCCGCGCCCCGCTCGACCTCGTCGTGCTCGAGCAGCTTGCCGAGCATGGTGGGGACGTTCGTGATGACGGTAGGCGAGTAGCGCTCGATCGCGTCGATGAGGCTCTCGGGGGTGGGCCGCTCCGCGAAGAGGCCCACCGTCGCGCCCACGGCGAACGGGAAGAACAGGTTCGTGCCCGTTGCGTAGCCGAAGAAGAGGCGCGGCACGCTCACGGTCACGTCGGAGCGCTGGTAGCCCACCGTGCCCTTCGCGTAGACCTCGGTGTTGAAGGCGAAATCGCGGTGCGAGTGGATGTTCGCCTTGGGCTCGCCGGTGGAGCCGCTCGTGAAGAGCCACATCGCCGGCTCGTCGCGGTGCGTGGGCACGGGGTCGAGCGCGGGCGTCACCGCCGAGGTGGCGCGCGCGAAGTGGTGGAAGCTCGGGTGCGCGGGGACCTCGCAGTCCCCCTCGGGATCGTCGCCCGTGGCGACGTCGGGCACCACGAACACGGCCTGGAGCTCGCGGCCGAGCCGACCCCAGTGCTCGAAGAGGTAGGTGGCGACGGTCGGGGTGGTCACGACGCACGTGGCCCGGGTGTACCCCACGAGGTAGTCGAGCGACTCGAGGGGCGCGTGGGGGTTGCCCATCGCGACCACGGCGCCGCGCAGGAAGGTGCCGAAGATGGCCCACGCGAAGGGGGGGCAGTCGGGCAAGACCAGGAGCACGCGCTCGCCGCGGCGGACGCCGCTCCGCGCGAGCAGCTCGGCGACGTGGCGCGCGCGCGCGGCGACGTACTCGTAGGTGTAGGCGCGCTCGCCGAACCGTATCGCCGTCTTCGCGCCGAGCCCCTCGGCGATGCGGTCGAAGAGGAAGTAGCTGGCGAGGTTCAGGTCTTCGTCGAAGCGCACCATGCGCGCCACGATACGGCATTTGGCGCGCGCGCGCGCCGTGGGAGCGAGGCTACTTGAAGCCCTTCGGAGGCAGCGCGCGGAGGTAGGTGACGAGGCCGTCCATCTCCTCGGGCGTGGTGGTCCACTGGTGTTTTCCGCCGGTAGGGAGGGTGATGGGGACTCCGTTCAGGATGCCCGTGGAGATGATCACCGACACGTCCTCGTCGGCCACCGAGGCGAGCGACGCCGGCGAGTGATCGATGCCCTGCGCCCCGGCGTGGCAGAGCGTGCACGGGGGCTCCTGCTTGGGCGCGAAACCCACCTGGTAGCGGCTCTCGCCCGCGGCGTAGCGGCTGGGCGCGTACGCGGCGATGGAGACCTGGGTCGTCACCTTCTTTCCGCCCGACTCCGCCGTGAGCGTGACCTCGCCCGCCTTCTTCGCCGACACGAGGAAATAGCGCCCGTCGTCGCCGGTGGGGTTCACGAGAGACGCGGGCTCGACCGCGACGGCCGAGGCGTCGGAGGGGACGAGGCGCAGATCGGCGCCCGCGCCGTACACCGCCACCGCGACGCGGAAGGTGTGCGAGCCGTCTGTGCCCGTGTAGCTCTGCGCGGGACGGATCTGCAGGTCGGGGGTCGCGTCGGGCACCGGGCTCGTGCCGGTGTCGTTGACCGTGCTCGCGTCCGGGGGGGCGCCGGCGTCCGGTGCTCCGCCGTCCGCGGTGGAGGTCGAAGACGAGCAGCCGGCGCCGAGGCCCAGCGCGAGGCCGAGCGCGAGGAGGAGGGGCAGACCCGAACGCAGCGCCATCATCGGGGCTCAGCCTAGCACGCGCGCGCGGGACGGCGCGGGCCTCAGGGCAAGACGCGCAGCGAGCCGCGCACGACGCCGTACCCCGCGGCGGTGCGCAGATCGCGCACGAGCGCCGCCGGGGCGAGCTCGCCCGCGACGAGGGCGCGGTACCCGCGCACGAGGGCCGCGACCTGCTCGGGGGTCTCGCGCACGAGCTCGACGCGCAGCCGGGCCGCGCCGCGCGCGAGCAGGCTCGGGACCAGATCGGCGGCGCTCTGCGCGCGCTCGTGGAACACGGTGTTGCGGCAGCCCACGTCCGCGATCACCGGGTGGGTCATGCCCGCGCGGTCGCGCAGGGCGACCTCGTGGCGCTCGCAGGGCCGCCCGCACGTGCGGTGGTCGCGCCCCTCGGAGAGCAGCGCGGCGAACACGCAGTGCTCGGTGTAGAAGAGCGGCATCGGGTGGTGCACGACCACCTCCGCGCGAGGCCCGAGCGGCCCCTGGAGGAGCGCGAGCACCTGCGCCGCGTCGAGGTCGAACGACGGCGTGAACGCGTCGAGCCCGCGCGCGAGCACCTGCCCGGCCGCGAGCGCGTTGGTCACGTTGAGGGAGAAGTCGCCCACGCGGAGCGCGTCGCCGTACGCGGCCCGCCCCTCGTGAAGCGCCCCGAGCCCGCGCACCAGCACGGCGTCCGGCCGGAGCGCCGCGAGGTAGCGATCGATCTTCTCTTCGCCCGGCTTTCGAACGCGAGGCGGCGCGACGCCGACGAACGCGTGGCCCTCTGCGCGGAGCGCGCGGAGCGCGTGCCCCGTGCCCGTGAGCTCGAGGAAGTCGAGGTACGCGCCGTCGGCCCCGGCCTCGAGCGCCGCGCGCGCCTGCTCGAGCGTGCGCGCGAGCACGAAGAGCCCGGGCGCCACCGGCGGCGGCAGCTCGAG
>CAZHGG010000994.1:1672-2730 GCA_964531755.1 uncultured Polyangiaceae bacterium | reverse complement strand
ACGGGTGCAGGTTCGCGAAGCCGGGCAGGCGCGCCGCCCACTCGTTGACCTTCGGGTTGTACTTCATCGTGCACGACCCGAGTGGGTACATGCCGAGATCGATCGCGAAGTTCTGCTGCGAGAGGCGCACGTAGTGCCGGAAGGCCTCCGGCTCGCTCACCTCGGGAAGGTGCGCGGGCTCCTCGCGGAACGACGCGCCGAAGAGCGCCTTCGGATCGGCCGCCGGGACGTCGAGCGGGGCGAGCGAGGCGCCCGCGCGGCCTGGCGTGCCGCGCTCGAAGATGAGGGGTTCCGTGAACGTGAGACCCGACGCGCCCTGACCCGGCATGCTCGAAACCTCGATCGCCCGCGTCGGACGTGGCCCCAAGCGGCGACGACCGGCGCGAAAGTGCGCGGAAAGTAGGAGCCGGCGTCACACCGCGCAAGCGTTACGCGTCACACCCCCCGCGCGAGCGCGACCGTGGCGTCACGCTTCCGGCAGCCCCGGTCCATGTAGGCGAAAGACGTACGACCGAAAAGTTGCGCCGTTTCGTGGAAACGCCGATGGGTCGACGACGACAACGCAGGCGGCCCGGCGCTTGCTCCGTACGTGGGGGAGCGCGCGGCGCTCGGAGGGTTTCCGCCATGTCGATGTCTCGTGATGGCGATCGCGGCAGAGGTGCTCGCCCCCGTCGAGGGGAGCGCAGGCCGCATGCGGACGGCGGGGACGCCGCCAGCGAGCCGATCGATCAGAGCCCCGCGGCCATCCTGCTCCGTCGTGCGCGGCGCCTCGCGAAGAACGGCGAGCACCGCAAGGCCGCACTGGCGCTCCGCGAGCGCGCCGCGATCACCGACGACCCGGCGACGTGGGTGATGGCGGGCGCCATGTGGGCGCGCGCGCGCAAGAACGACGACGCGATCGCCGCGCTTCGTCACGGCATGTGGCTCCACCAGCGTGCGGGCTCGCCGGCGCGCGCCAAGGTCGTCGCGCGCATCCTGCGCGAGCTCGACGGCGACGGCGGCTACGAGCTCGCGAGCTGATCGCCGCGCCCCGTCACCGAGCCGGAAGAGGAGCCGAG
>CAZHGG010000994.1:0-1662 GCA_964531755.1 uncultured Polyangiaceae bacterium | reverse complement strand
GATCCCCGCACGCTCGGTGAGCCGAGCCGAGATCCACCTCATCGGCGCGCGCTCGGCGATGGCGGTGTCGGCGCCCTCGACCCGCCCCGATTCGCCCGCGGTGATCCCGTGTATCCTCTCGGTTGACGATCGTGGGCGCCACCAACGACCTCTTCAACGGCATCCTTCCCTTCGTCCATGTCGCGGAGGAACGTTCCTTCCGAAAGGCCGCCGAGCGGCTCGGCGTCACCACCGCGGCCGTCAGCAAGGCGGTGCTCAAGCTGGAGGGCGAGCTCGGCGTGTCGCTCCTCGTCCGCACTTCGCGCTCGGTCACGCCGACGCCCGAGGGCGAGGCCTTCCTCACCGAGTGCAAGGAGGCGGTGCGCACGATCGGCGCCGCACGCGAACGGGCCAAGGACGCGCGTCAGAGGCCGCGCGGCGAAGTGCACCTCACCATGTCGCCGGTGCTGGGCGCGACCATCGTGCCCGCACTGTCGCGCCTGGGCGAGCGACATCCGGGCCTGACGTTCCGCGTCGGCCTCTCCGATCGGCTCGTGCGCCTGGTCGAAGAGGGCGTGGACCTGGCGGTCCGCCTGGGGACGCCCGAGGACTCGAGCCTCGTCGGCCGGCTGCTGGTGGAGCCGCGTTGGGTCACGGTCGCTTCGCCCCGCTACCTCGCCCAGACGCCGGCCCCGTCGGATCCCGACGGGCTCGAGAGCCACGCGTGTCTCCGCTTCGTGGGGCCGAGCGGCAAGCCGCGCCGCTGGACCTTCCGAGATCTCGAGCGCGGCACCCTCCGCACCCTGGCCGTCGCAGGCCCCCTCCTGGTCGACCAGGGGGAGCGCCTCTTGGACGCGGCGCTCGCCGGCATGGGGGTGGCCCAGGTGCTCGACTTCATGGTCGGCGAGCACCTGCGACAGGGCCGCCTCGTGGAGGTGTGCGCCGCGCACGCCGCGCCCGGCCCGCCCATTCACGCTCTCTTCGCCCGAGAGCGGAGCCGCTCGCCCAACGTGAGAGCCGTGGTGGCGTTCCTCGCCGAGCTCTTCGCCGCGTCAACCAGAGGTTGACGGTGCTTCGACCCGTTCGGGCGATGCGCCGCGACGCGGTCGATCCCATCGTGGAAGCCATCGCCGCTACGCGCGGCCCACGACGAGGAGAGAGCCATGGAGCACGCAGATCGGAAGGTGGCGTTGGTGACCGGGGGTGGCCGCGGGCTCGGGCTTGCCACCGCGAAGAAGCTTGGCGTCACCGGCTACCACGTGGTCGTCACGGCGCGGGACCTCGCGAGCGGCGAGGCGACCGCTGCGGCGATCCGCGCGGCAGGCGGAAACGCCGAGGCGATGCGGCTCGATCTGGCCTCCTCGCCCTCGGTGCGGGCGTTCGCCCGGGCCTACCGGGAGAAGGGCCTACCGCTTCACCTGCTTCACTTGAACGCGGGCCTGATGGCCTTCCGCTCGACCATCGAGAGGAACGAGGACGGGCTCGAGATGCAGTTCGCAACGAACCACCTCGGCCACTTCCTCCTCGAGCGCGAGCTCGAAGACATCCTGATCCGCTCCGCGCCCTCCCGCGTGGTCGTGGTCTCCTCGACGATGCACATCCCCGGACAGGGGCCGGGCAAGGGCCCCGACTTCGACTACGACAACCTCCGTGGCGAGAAGTACTACGACGCGATGGCGTTCT
>CAZHGG010000993.1:0-2737 GCA_964531755.1 uncultured Polyangiaceae bacterium | reverse complement strand
CTCCCTCCCGAGGCGGGCGCGCGCCTGGCGCTCGCCGAGGCGCACCCCGACTGCGCCCAGCACCCGCTCGCCCGGCCCCTCGCCGAGGAGGGCACCGAGCTGCTCGTCGCCGCGCGCGCGGTCTCACGCGCCCTCTTCGGCGGTCGTGCGGTCTCGCCGATCGTACACCACGTCTCCCTCGAGAGCGTGCGCGCGGACGACGTGCACGGCCTCGCGGCCGACGCGCCCGCTTCGCTCACGCCGTTCCTCACGAGGGCGGTGCACCCCGACACGGCGAGCGCCGCGAGCTTCGTGAGCGCCCACCAGAGCGGCATCCGAACGGCGCAGGCGCTCTCGGCCGTGGTGTGCGGCGTCGGGGCGCTGCCGTTCCACCTGGCCCTCGGTCGCGACCTCGGGGCGCTGCCGCTCCGGTGCCTGCCGGACGTGCTCGTCGACGCCGGGTTCGTGGGCCGGGTCTTCTACGGGCACGAGCTCGTGTTCGACGACATGGGCACCTTCCTCCGAGGTCGCGGCCTGCGCGCCCACGAGCGACGCGACTTCCCCGGCGACGCCCCCCGGGGCGTGTGGGGCGGGGTGTCCGACGGCCCGGTGTACGCCGCCGCCCTCGCCGCGGCGGGGCGCGAATCGCGTGCACAATACAACTTTATCCTCACGCTCTCTCACCACAACCCGTACCCGACGCCGGCGGACGCCCCTGCCTCTGTGGAGGCCGCCGCCAACGCGGCGTGCTCGGACCACGGGCTCCACGGCGAGAACTGCGCGCGGCTCCACACGCTCGCCTACGCCGACGACGCGCTCGGCCGGTTCGTCGCCGGGGTCGAGGCCAGCGCCGACGCATCACGCACGCTGGTGGTGCTCGCGGCCGACCACACGACCCACGTGTGGGCGCCGTGGACGCCCGCGCCGCGGGACGACGCGCTCACGCGGGTGCCGATGGTCGTGTGGCTGCCGGAGGCGCTGCGGCGCGCGGCCGCGGACCCGGTCGCCCTCGAGGTGGCGTGGGCGCGCCTCCGCGAGCTCGCGCGGCAGCGCCCGGTGTCGAACACCGACGTGCCGTCGCTCGTGCTCGCGCTCGTGGGCGACAGCGCGCCGATGGCGAGCCTCTCGCCGGACCGCCGCTGGCATACGCTCGGCGGCCAGGCCACGAGCCAGCACTTCCGCTCGCCGACCGGGGAAGGGGCCGTGTTCGGCGTCGACGCGCACGCGCACCCGTTCCACGTGCTCGCGGGAGGCGTCGTGTCGACGTCCGCGGCGCCGATGGAGGCGCTCCGCTCGCGGGTCGACGTGGCCGAGCCGCGGCCGCTCCACGCGCCGGTGGTCGCGCTCTGGGGGAGCTTCCTCCGGGGCTACGCGGCCGCGTGCCCACGCGGCGCGCGGTGACGACGCCGGCGAGCGGCGGGGGCGCGCAGGCTAGCGCGCCAGGGCTCCGCCGAGCACCTCCCACAGCCCCATCTGCATCGTGAGGAACGCCTGCGCGTCCGGCACCAACGCGGGCGCGGAGAGCGGCGCATAGCGCCCGCGCAGATCGGCCGGGAGCGGCACGAGCGCGAGCCCGCGCTTGCGCATCTCTCGCTCGGCGCGGCGCATGTGCGTACCCGAGGTGACGAGCCCCACCCGCCGCCACCCTCGCTCCGCGATGAGCTTCCGGTAGGCCTCCGCCTCCTCCGCGGTGTTCCGCGGACCCTCCACGCGCACGATCGCCTCCTCCGGGACGCCGAGTCGCCGCCACACCGTCTCCGTCTCGCGGCTGAGATCGCGGGGCACGTCGAGGCCCTTGATGGAGCCCCCGGAGGTCACGAGCGTGCGTGTGACGCCGGCCCGGTAGAGCTCCGCGGCGAGCGCCACGCGGTCGCCCGAGCTGCCGAGCTCCGGGCCGCCGCGCGGCGTGAGCCCGGTGCCCCCGCCGAGCACGACGATCGCGTCGAAGGTCCCCGAGTCGAACGGATCGATGCCGGCGTAATCGCGCTCGAGGCGCACGGTGAGGGCGGTCGCGAGCCACTCGTTCGAGAGGGCGAAGTACGCGACGAGCAGGCTCAGGGACAGGGCCCGCGCGCGCCAGGCCCCGCGTGCGTCGCCACGCCGAGCGCCCGCCCGCGCGGCCACCACCGCGAGCCCGCACCCCACCAACCCCGCCGGCATCACGAGCTTCGCGAGCGCCTTCTTCAGCAGGATGAGGGACGGCGCCAGCGCCCCGCACGCCACCACGAGGAGCGCGAGGGCGAGCGCCTGTGCTCGCCACGAGGCTGTCTTCGCGAGCCGTCGTCGCCTCCAGAGCCTCGCGCCGAGGAGTACGGAGGCGACGACGCAGAGGGTCCAGAGCACGCCCGCAGATTACCAGCGCTGGCGCCCATCGTGTCGACCAACACGCGCTCGCGCGGGCGGAGGACCCAAGAGACTGAAGCCCGCCGCCCCGGAGTTCGGTACGCTTCGCGCTCATGATCCGCCGCGCCTTCGCCCCGCCCGCCCTCGCCGCGCTCGCCGTCGCCCTCGCGTGCGTCGCGAGCAGCTGCGCCCAGGCCGCCCCGTGCGAGTT
The DNA here is from genome assembly GCA_964531755.1 of uncultured Polyangiaceae bacterium. GTDB lineage: Bacteria > Myxococcota_A > Polyangia > Polyangiales > Polyangiaceae > JAAFHV01. Next base: position 204 of record CAZHGG010000993.1, on the reverse strand, counting down.
CAACAGCGACTGCGCCGCAGGGTTCTACTGCGCCGCGGGTGTGTGCAAGCGCGACTGCTTCAACGGCCTCGACTGCGATCCCGGGTTCGTCTGCGGGGTCGTAGGGAAATGTGTCCCGGCGGACGGCGGCGCGCCGGGGGACGGCGCGGTGGGCGAGGCCGGCGCCGACGCCGTGGCCGACGGCCCGGGTGTCCCCGACGCGGC
>CAZHGG010000992.1:0-2746 GCA_964531755.1 uncultured Polyangiaceae bacterium | reverse complement strand
GCGGCCCGCGCCGAGCACCCCCGCCCTGGCCCCGCAGGTCCCCGCGCCCCGCGCGGTGGTCGTCGCCAAGCAGACCAAGCAGCCGCGCGAGCCGGAGCGACCGCGCGAGCCGGAGCGCGAGCAGGCGGCCCCCGCGGGGCGGGCGGGCGATCCCCGATACTCGACCGTCGTGATCCCCGGCAGCCCGGGGCAAGCCGTCGCGGACGCACGCATGAAGCCCGCGGTGTTCGACGACGACATGATGGCCGACGACCGCACCCAGGTCGACCTCCCGTTCACGCCCTCGCGCGACCTGGCCGTCGCGACCCCCGCCCTGCCGCCCCTTTCGAGCCAGGCGTCCCCGCGCGGCTTCGCGTTCATCCCCGCGCCCGAGCTGCCCCCGGAGATGCGAGGGTTCGACGCCGGAGCCCAGCGCGGCCACATGCCCTCCCACCCGTTCGAGCTCTTCGAGGCGGCGCCACCGCCGCCGGTCATGCCGCAGGCCCCCGAGGTCCCGCGCGACGCCTTCCCCGGGCGGCGGCTCTCCACCCACGAAGACCTGCGGATCCTGGTCCCCGAGAAGAGCTACGCGCTGGACCACAACCCGTTCGCCGCCGCGCTGAAGCGTAGGCAGCGCATCAAGGTCGGCATCCTCGTGTTCGCCGCGATGCTCGGCCTGGGCGTCGTCGGCGCCGTGGCGAGCCGCTTCGTCCACTGAGCGGCGCCCGCAGCCCCGCTCACCGGGCTACCGCCACTTGAAGAGGCGCATCGCGAGGGCGAACGACACGGCGAGCCACGCGGCCATCACGAGGAGCTGACGGCCGATCTCGGCGAAGCCGCCGCCGTCGATCATGACCGCGCGCAGCGCCTCGTTCAGCGCGGACAGCGGCAAGAGGCGGATGACGGGCTGCACCCGCGCGGGGAACCGCGCGGCCGAGAAGAACACCCCCGAGCAGAGGTACATCGGGAACGAGAGCACGTTGATGAGGCCGCTGACGATCTGCGGGTTCTCGGCGCGCGAGGCCATGGCGAGGCCCATCGTCGCGAACATCATGGCCCCGAGGAGCACGACGACGAGGAACGCGGCGGGCGACCCGCGCACGGTGATCGAGAACAGCAGCCGCGCGAACAGCAGCAGCGGCGGCAGCTCCACCACGAGCAGCACCACCCGCACGATCAGGAACGAGGCGAGGAAGTCGCTGCGGCGCATCGGCGTGGCGACGATGCGCTTCAGGAGCTTCTTGCCCCGCATCTCGGCGAGCGAGAAGCCGATTCCCCAGAAGCCCGTCGACATCAGGCTGAGGCCCAGGAGCCCGGGCAGCAGAAAATCGATGTACCGTGCACCTACTTCGGTGACGAGCTCGTCGCGCGCGCCCACCGCGGGCGCCGCGCCGGCGGCGCGCTGCAGCTCGCGATCCGTGAGGGCCCGCGCGAGCCGCGCCTCGGCCCGGCTCTCGTCGTAGCGGTAGGTCACGGTGCCGTCCGCCTCGCCGACCACGAGCACGTCCACCTTGCCCACCCGCAGATCGTTCTCGGCGCGGGCCGCCGGCGAGACGGTGGCCACCACCTCGCGGCCACCGGCGAGGCGCTCGGCGAGCCACGCGGCGCGGGGGCCGTCGGCGATCGCGACGTGCGCGGGCTCCGGGGCGCGCGCGCGGAACGCGAGGCCGAGCACGAGCGACATCAAGATCGGGAACCCGTACGTCCAGAAGAGACCGCCCGGTTCCCTGTAAGATGCACGCATGTGCGACGTGACCATCGCGCGGATGGCGCGCACGCGCCGGGCGCCGTCACTCACGGAGCTGCCTCCCGGTGAGGTCGATGAACACGTCCTCGAGCGTGGCGCGGTGCGTGCCGAGGCTCGCCACCTGCTCGCCGTGCCGCTCGAAGAGCGCGAGCACGCCGGGCAGCGCCGCGTGGAGCTGCGTGACCGTCAGCGTGAGCACGCCCGCGTCCTCCCGCAGGGACACGACGCCCTCGGCCGCGCGCAGGCTCGCGCGCAGCGCGTCCCGGCCGTCGTCGACCGGCGCCTCGGCGTCCTCGGCCGCGACGCGGGGCGCGCTCGAGGTCGCCGCGGGCGCGCGCGGCTCCAGGCGCACCTCCACGACCTCCTTCGCGCCGAGCGACTCGATGAGCTCATCGGGCGTCCCGCAGGCGATCACCTTGCCGTGGTCGACCACCGCGACGCGATCGCAGAGCTTCTCGGCCTCGTCCATCGCGTGGGTCGTGAGCAGCACCGAGCCCCCGGCCGCCTTGAACGCCGTGACGACGTCCCACAGGGCGCGGCGCGACTGCGGATCGAGCCCCGTCGTGGGCTCGTCCAGGAAGAGCAGCGCCGGGTTCCCCACCAGCGCGCACGCGACCGCAACGCGCTGCTTCTGCCCGCCGGAGAGCGTCTCGTAGCGGGCGTCCGCCTTCTCCGTCAGGCGCACGAGGGCCATGGTCTCCTCCACCGTGCGGCCCTCGAGGAAGAACGCGCGGAAGAGACCGATGGTCTCTCTCACGGTGAGCTTCTCCTGCAGGTGGGTCGTCTGCAGCGAAACGCCGACGCGCTCCCGGAGCCACGCCGCGTCGCGCTCCCAGGTCCTCCCGAAGAGCTGCACGACGCCGTCGGTCGGCTCGAGCAGGCCCTCGAGGATCTCGACGGTGGTCGTCTTTCCCGCGCCGTTCGGGCCGAGCAAGCCGAAGCACTCGCCGCGCTCCACGCGGAGGTCGAGGCCGGCCACCGCGAGGGTCTCGCCGAAGACCTTCACGAGCCCCGACGTGA
>CAZHGG010000991.1:0-2746 GCA_964531755.1 uncultured Polyangiaceae bacterium | reverse complement strand
CGCGCGTGCCGCCCGCCGCCCCCGTCGCCACGGTCCCCCCGAGCCCCGCGCCCGCCACGCCCCGCCACGGTGACGACGGCGTGCGGTTCGTGCCGCAGGTCCTCGCCGATCGCCCCGAGCTCGCGGACAAGGCCGAGCCCACGCCGGATGGGCGGCTCCTCGTGGCCGACGGGGTCATCTGGGACCTGCGCTCCCAGACGGTGCTCCGCGCGCTCTTCGGGCACCACCTCGTGGCGGTGTCGGGCAGCGGGCGGTCGGCGCTGTTCTGGCACGAGACCGAGCGCCACACGCGCGAGTACGTCGTGTGGGACCTCGAGCGCGACGAGCGGCGCCTCGCCTTCGCGGCCGCGGACGCCGCAGGGGGCGGAGACCGCGTCTTCGCTCGCGTGGGAGGCGGCAACGATCTCCCGCTCCGCGTGCTCTCCTTCGATGGCGGCGAGACCAGGGGCGAGATCGTCGTCAAGGCCGGGGATCCAGCGCGCAACACGTTCGGCGACGTGCAGGTCTCGCCCGACGGGCGCTTCGGCCTGAGCAAGGCGGGGACCCACTCGTGTGTGTGGGACCTCGAGCGCCCCGCGCTCGTGCGCTGCTACGACGATCGCGCGCGACCGACGGCCCGAGAGGTCCCCGCCTCGATCTGGCCCGCGGCGCGCGGCCCGGCAAGCTCCGACGACGGGAGCTTCAAGCTCGCGGTCGACGACGGGGGACGGCTGCGCCTCGAGGGGCGCGGCGGGCCCACCTTCGACCCGCTCGCGCGGCCCTCGTACCGCTTCCAGGTGCAGGCGACCTGGACCCTCGCGGGCGACACGCGCGCGCTCGTCGCCCGCACGGGCAGCGCCGACGCCTCGACCGCCGTCGAGATCTGGGACCTCGGGACCGGCAAGCTCCGCGAGACGCTGGCGGCGCCGTTCGCGGTCCTCCCCGACCTCCGCCGCATCGTCGCGGCCAGGTCGTTCAAGGGCGAGCTTCAGCTCGTGGACCTCGCGTCGGGCGCGCGCAAGGACCTCGGCGTCGCGCCCGGGTACGGAGCGAAGATCTTCCTGAGCGCGTCGGGACGCCACCTCACGGTCGCCGACGACGCGCGCGTGGACGTCGTCGATCTCGCGGAGGCGCGGGTGGCGGCCACGGTGCCCATCCGCCGGCCCCTCGGCGGCGCCGCCAGGCTCACGTCGGACGGCAAGGCGATCGTGATCAAGCCCGATATCGAGTACGCGCTGCGGTGGGACCTCGACACGCTCTCGATCGGCGGCGCCAGGCTCGACGGCGCGTGCGCTCCCGCGAAGCCGCCGCCCGGCGAGGGCCCCACGCAGGCCACCCTCTCCGGCGACGGCGCGGTCCTCGCCGGCGCGTGCACGGACGGAGTCCAGACGTGGGACGCGAAGACCGGCAAGGCGCTGACCCGCCTGCCGATCACGGCCGCCCGCGCGCTCGCGCTCTCTCGCGACGGCGCGGCGCTGGCCGTGGCGCTCGCGAGCGCGGTCGAGCTGTGGGACGTGCGCGCCGGCAAGCGCGTGTGGACCGAGCCGAAGAGCGCCTCGAGGATCGCGATCTCGGGCGACGGCGCGCGGGTCGCGATCCTGGGCGGCTACCCCGGCGAGCTCGCGGTGCTCGGCGGCCCGAAGCCCCTCTCGCGCCCCGTCGAGACCGCGCTCTCGTGCAAGTACTGCGAGGCCGACCAGCTCGCGCTCTCGGAGGACGGCGCGGTGGTGGTCGCCAGCCTCAAGCACACGCCTCACCCATCCATCTACTCGGTGCCCATCCGCGTCGCGATCTGGCGCGCCGATCGCGAAGAGCCGCGCGTCCTCGAGGGCGGAGCGAGCGCCCTCGCCGTCTCGCGCGACGGCGGCACCGTCGCCCTCGCGCGCGGCGGCGTCGAGATCCGGCGCGGCCCAGGCCTGACGGTCGAGCGCACGCTCGACGCGCACCGCGTGCCCGTCACGGGCGTGTCGCTCTCGGGAGACGGGCGCCTCGCGGTGACCACGGCCGCCGACGGGAGCACGCGCCTCACGCGCACCGACACGGGCGAGTCGATCTCGCTCGTGATCGCCGGCGGCACGTGGCTCGCGTACTCCGACGACGGCTACTTCGACGCGTCGCGCCTCGGCGACGCGCTCCTCGGCGTGGCGGCGAGGGGGCGCGGCTACCGCGTCGACCAGCTCGCCGTTCGGAACAACCGCCCCGACCTGCTCCTCTCGCGGATGGGCATCGGAGCGCCCGGCGCGATCGACGAGTTCGCCTCGCGCTACCGGGCCCGCGTCGCGCGCCTCGGGCTGCGAGAGGGCGATCTCGACGGCCGCTTCGAGGCCGCGCCGAGCGCGAAGATCGTGTCCATCGAGCCGCGCGGCGCGCGGGCCGACGTCACGTTCGAGCTCGAAGATCCGCAGGGGCAGCTCGCCCGCTACATGGTGTACGTGAACGGCGTCCCGGTCGGCGCCGCCGGGGGCGCGCCGGCGCGTGGCAAGACCCAGCGCGTCACGGAGTCGGTCGTGCTGTCGGAGGGCCCGAACGAGATCGAGGTCGGCGCGATGAACGCGCGCGGGCTCGAGTCGCTCCGCGACACGAGGACCCTCCGGTCGAGCCTGAAGCCGCGCCGGACGCTCTATTTTCTGGGCGTCGGCGCCTCGAAGTACCGCGACGCGCGCCTCAACCTCGCGTTCGCTCGCAAGGACGTGGAAGACCTCGCGGCCGTCTTCCGGCGCGCGACCCCGGCCTTCGACGCCGTGTCCGTCCGCACCTTCGTCGACGA
>CAZHGG010000990.1:0-2750 GCA_964531755.1 uncultured Polyangiaceae bacterium | reverse complement strand
CGACGGTCGACGGCGACCCCGAGCCGCAGGCGCAGCCGCAGGCGAGGTGGCGCCGTGAACCGCGGAGTGAGCCCCAAAGGGGCGAGCGACGGTCGACGGCGACCCCGAGCCGCAGGCGAGGTGTCGCTGTGAACCGGCTCTTCCGCGCCGACGCGGCGCACACGCTCGGTGCCGTGCCGGAGGGCGCGGCCGACCTCGTGTACCTCGATCCCCCATTCGCGGTCGACAAGGCCTTCACCGCGCGCCCCGAGGCCCGCCTCGCCGCGGGAGACGACGGGCCCGCGCCCGCGCGAGAGCGCGCCCGAGGCCCGGTCGCGTACGACGACCGCTGGACATCCCTCGAGGCCTACCTCGCGTGGCTCGTGCCGCGGGTCATGCTCGGCCACCGCGCGCTCTCCCCTCGCGGCACCCTCTGGCTGCACCTCGATCACCACGCGGCGCACGCCGCGCACGCGGCCGTGCTCGGCGCCCTCGGCGCGCGCGCGTTCGCCGGGGAGATCATCTGGGTCCCGGGCAACGGCGCGAAGGCGCGGGCCGGGCTGCCGCGGGCGCACCAGACGCTGCTCGTGTGGAAGAAGGGGGACGACTACGTGTGGAACGCGAAGGCGCCCGAGCTGCGCGAGCCCTACGCCGCCACCAGCCTCTCGATGCATTTTACACGCAAAGACGAGGCCGGCCGCGCCTACCGCGACCGCACAGTGGGCGCGAAGACCTACCGGTACTACGCGGACGAAGGGCGCGCGGTAGGCAGCGTGTGGACGGACTGCCCAGCGATGGTCGCCAACACGCCGCTGCGCGCGGAGGGCACGGGGTACCCCACGCAGAAGCCGGAGAAGCTCCTCGCCCGCATCGTGTGCGGCGCGAGCGCGCCGGGCGGCCTGGTCGTGGATCCCTTCGTGGGCAGCGGGACGACCATCGCCGTCGCCGCGAAGCACGGGCGGCGCTTCGTGGGCGGCGACGTAGGCGCGCTCGCCATCCGGACCACGCGCGCCCGCCTCGCGGAGCTAGGTGCACACTACACGTACTCGAGGGCCGCTCAGAACGACGAGCCAGGCTGACTCAGGAACTCGAGCTCCTCCGGCGTCGACGCGCGGCCGAGCAGGGCGTTGCGGTGGGGGAAGCGGCCGAACCTCGCGACGATCGCGCGGTGCTTCTCGGCGTAGACCACGTGCTGCCCGCGCCGGGCGCGGAGGTGCGCCGGGGCCGCCTCGGCCAGGGCGGTGAAGAGGGCGACGCACGCCTCCTGGTCGGCCAGCGACTCCGAGTGCATCGTGGGCATGAGCAGGAAAGACGCGGCCGCGTAGGGCAGCGAGAGGTGGAGGCCCGCGGCGATCCCCGCCTTCGCGGCGGCGAGCGCGCGGGGGTCGGACGCGAACATCCGGGCCGTCCCGCGGAACATGTTTCGGGAGAGCTGGTCCTGCACGATGACGTACGCCACGAGCCCGCGGGGGTCGTCGCGCCACGCCTCGCGCGCGCCGCCGTCGATCTCGGCGTGCAGCGCCCCGAAGCGCTCGCGCAGCTCGGCGTCGAAGGCGGGGTCCTTCTTCCACCAACGGCCTGTGTGCTCGGCGTCGGCGTCGCCGTGCTCGTCGAGGGGCCCCAGCCAGTAGGTCCAGACGTCGTCGGGGGTCATCGCGGGATGCTCGCACGCCGGAGGGCGCGAGCCTACCCGCCCCTCGCGACTGCGCTCACGCTGCGCGCGCGCGACCCGCCCACGCGGCGCCCGCGCCCAGTCCCAACCGCTCCAGCCCCGGCACGATCGCGCGCTCCACCGTCGCGTAGAAGAGCTCGCGCGCCTCCGCGCCCGAGCAGAGGCCGAGCGCGTCGCCCCCGGGCCGACGCACCGCCGCGAGCGGCAGGTGAGCCAGCTCGTGGCGCTCGAGGTGCGCGAGGGCGACGGCGAGGTAGCGCTCGAGGCGGGCCCGCTCCGGCGGCGTGAGCGCCGGCACGAGGCGCGCGAGCACCCTCCAGCCGAACCGCGCGTGCCCTACCTCGTCGGCCCAGATCGTCGTGAGGAGCACGCGCAGCGGCCCCTCCGGCAACGCGTCGCGCGCGGCCCCGATGAGCGCGACGGCGACCGACTCCGCCCACCACGAGAAAGAAGCGAGGCTCCTCGCCGCCGCCTCGAGCCGCGACGCGTCGTCGTGCGCCGGGAAGGCCTCCGGCGCCGGCACCTCGGCCACCGCCCGCCCCCCCGCCCCGATCACCACCGCGCCGCAGAGCACGCCGTGGCGCCGCTCCTCGGCCGCGAAGCTGCGGCACTCGCCCACGTCGGCCGCGTCCCAACCCGCGGCCTCGAGCTGCGCCGCGAGCCCCTCGAACACGACGGCCGAGCCGTGCTCGTTCACCATGCGCCCACGCCACGTCGCCTGTGTGGCGGCGCGGAGGGCGCGCGGGACGTGCAGCGCGGGGGCGAGCGGGAGCGCCGCCTCGTGAAGATCGAGGGTGGGCATCACGCCACCCCTTCGACGTCGTGGAACGCGGGCGGCGTGGGCGGGCCCCAGGGCGTGCACGCCGCCCACCGCTCCGGGAACTCGACGTGGCAGCACCCCGACCCGCGGACCCGCGCGAGCGTCGCCTCCGACTGGGCACCCGCGTCATCCACCCCCGCCGCGAGCGACGCGCAGCACGCGGCGAGGAACGGATCGGTCGAGAACGGGCCAGCCGACCACCAGTCGCTCGCGTCGGCCTCGGGGAACGCCGCCGCGAGGGCCTCGGCGCAGGTCGAGGCCCCGCCCGCGTCGTGCGGG
>CAZHGG010000989.1:0-2768 GCA_964531755.1 uncultured Polyangiaceae bacterium | reverse complement strand
GCCTCCTGCACCCACCCCTTGCACGAGAGCTCTGACCCACGAGGCGAACGAATGACGCGAGCAGACACGGCGACCTCCTTCGGGAAGCGCGCGCCCCGCGTGAGCGCGAGACGCGCGCGCGCGGCGAGATTTAGCGCCGTTCGGCCTCGGTCGAGCGATCTTTCGTGATCGGCGCGCCCGTCAGCGCAGGCGCATGCAGCGCGCGCCGCCCTTGCCGTACTTGTCGAGGATGTTGATGCCGCCACCCCACGAGCGCGGGTACACGTGCCCCTCGAAAGAGGCTCCGGTCCAGCCGTGGTACGTGCCCGACCCGGCGGTGTTCGCCGACCACTCGATCATGTTGCCGCCGAGATCCATCCAGGACTCGTCGCTCCCGACGAACGGCTTGATGGAGCCGAGATCCGTGGTGAAGCGCCCCGGCGACGCGATGATCGGCGAGAGATCGTTCGCGAAGGTGTCGTAGCCCACGACGGGCCAGAGGTAGCGAGGGTTCTTGGTCGCGCCGAACCCGCTCGTGCCAGCGTTGTAGTTCGTCCACGCCGCGCCCGCGTCCTGCGGGATGGGATCGTCGCCCCAGGGCCAGGTGTACGGACCGTACGCCTCGGCCATGGCCTGCTGGGTGATCATGTAGCCGCCGTCCCACGCGCAGAAGGCGGCGAACAGGGGCGGCGGGGCGCAGTTCATCGACTTCTGGTCGAGGAGGTCCTTCATGCCCGGGCGCGGCACCTCGCCGAAGGCGACGCTGAGCGCGTCGTCGAACCAGTAGGTGCGGTGGCCGTACCCGCCCGCTCCCATGTAGCACCCGCTGGTGCCGCCGGCGGAGAACCCCCGGTAATACGACAGCGGCCCGAGCTGGCTGTCGATCCCGATGTCCTGGGTGCAGTTGGACGGCGTCGCGTGGTACGGGCACGTCCCGGCCGGGAACGCGAACGGCTGCCCGTTGTGGCGCGACGGCAGGTACTGGCGCGAGGTCGCGTTGAGCTGCGCGGCGACGAGCGGGTCGGTCAAGATGCGCGCCTCCACCCAGGCCCGCACGTCGGGCTGGCCGCCGAACTGCGCCTTCAGCGCGGTGACCCACGCGCGGATGCGGCCCGCGGTGATCTCGTATTTGTCGACGTACACCTGCTTGGTGACGCCCTGGTGCACCACGGTCAGGCCCGGGACCGGGAGGCTCTTGCAGCAGCTCTCGTGCCTCGCGCCCGGCTGCCCGACCTCGCCGGCGCCGCACGTCACGCCGCCGTACTGCGCGCGGCAGCTCGGCCCCTCGACGCACACGCCGCGCGCGCACACCGAGCTGTAGCAGTCGCCGTCGATCGCGCACACCTGCGCGGCCTCGCACCGGGGCGCGGGCGGGACGACAACGCCGCCATAGGTCTGACCTGTTCCGCCGCAGTCGACGTCGGACTCGCCGCCGTTCTTGATCCCGTCGGTCGAGGTGGCCAGGCCGCACACGCCCGCGGTGCACACGTCGAAGCCGCAGTCGCCCTTCACTCCGCAGACCTTGCCCACGCCGCACTTGGGCGCGTTGGGGCCGCCGCAGTCGACGTCGGTCTCGCCGTTGTTCTTCTTGCCGTCGGTGGCGTTCGGGGGTGTGCAGTACCCCGCCTCGCACTTCGACTGGCAGTCGTCGTTGTTCACGCAGCGTTCGCCCGCGCGGCAGGGCTTCTCCGGGAGCGCGGTGCCGCCGCAGTCGACGCCCGTCTCGCCGCCGTCGCGGCGGCCGTCCTGGTGCACGGTGGCGGGCGGATCGGCGCACGCGAGGGCCCGGCAGTAGTCGGTCGCGCAGTCGCGATCCGCGACGCAGGGATCGCCGTTCTGGCACTTGTTGGGCAGGCCGACGCCGCAGGTCTTGGTGCCCGGGGGCGCGCAGGTCTTGTCGGGCGCGCACGTGGTGCTGAGGCAGTCGGCGTTGGTGACGCACGGCTCGCCGTCGCACTTCTTGCAGGCGCCGCCGCAGTCGGTGCCCGTCTCGGCGCCGTCTTGCACCCCGTTCGTGCAGGACGCGGGCTGGCACGTCCCGCCCGCGCAGTTGTTGCTCGCGCAGTCGGCGGGGACCGCGCACGCGGCGCCGTCGGCGCACTTCGGGCCGGCCGCGCCGCACTTCGGGGCCGCGTCGACGCCCGCCTCGGGCGCGGGCGGCGGAGGCGGCGCTGTGGTCGTGCTCGTGGCCGAGGGGGTCGGGTCCGACGTGCCGCCCGGGTCGGGCACGCTGCTGCACGCGGGGAACACCCACGCGAGCGCCACCAAACAAACAGGGACCGCGCGACGCCTGATCGAGATCTCCCGCATCGGTCCACGATAGCAGAAGTCGCGGGGTGAGCGACAAGTGGCCCGCGCGCCCGTGTCAGAGCGGGTCAGCGGCGACGTCGAGCCCCGAGGAGCTCCTCGAGGGTGGTGAGCTCACCGGGATCCGCCCCGCCCTCGTCGTCGGGGTCCGCGCCCGCGGGCGCGCCGTCCGGCACGAGCGCCGGCCCCTTCGCGGCCTCCTCCCAACGGGCCGCGAGGAGCTCCGCCACGCGGGCGAGCAGCCCGCGAGTCGACTCGCGCTCGAGGGCCGACAGGCAGACGGCGTCGGGGTACCCGCGCTCGAGCGCCCGCCGCGCGCGCGGGTCGAGGAGGTCCACCTTGTTGTAGACGATAAGTCGTGGAATTTCGGACAGTTCCAGCTCTTCGAGGAGCGCCTCGGTCGTATGCACGCGCTCGTCGCGGGCGTCGTGGGCGGGGTACACGACGTGCAGCAGCAGGTGGGGGGGCGCCCCCACGCCGAA
>CAZHGG010000988.1:0-2768 GCA_964531755.1 uncultured Polyangiaceae bacterium | reverse complement strand
ACGGGCCGCACGCGCCGGCGGTGAGGAAGACGAACTTCTTCACGATCTCCTGCGCGGTCATGCCGTGTTTGTCGCGCAGCGTGATGAGGTGTTGAACGAGCGCGCCCACGGTGAAGTACGTGGGGTTGCACTGCCCACGATTGCCGAACTCCTTGCCCGTCTGGAAGGCCGCGTTGTTGGGCACGTCCATCATCTGGACGTTGTAGCCGACGCCCTTGAGCGCCCCCTCGACGAGGTAGTCGTGCGCGAGGGTGAGGCCGCCGACGAGGAGCGTGATCTCGGCGCGCTCGGCCTTGGTGAAGGTGAGGTTCGCCATGTCCTCGACCCAGTGCTTCGTGGGCTCGTCGAGGCCGAGGCGCGCGCGCTCCTCCGCCTCGAATTTCGCGAGCTCGGCGTCGATGTCGAGGTCCTGCCCCGCCACCTTGAGTCGCTTCTTCTTGGCCATCTCGACGTTGACTTCCTGGCTCATGGATCGCTCCCTCTCACACTGCTGTCGTGGGGTGTCCCGCGGGGGCGGGAGGTGAACACTCGGGCCGCTCGCGGCCTCGACCTACTCGTCGCCTACTCTTCGGCGTCTGCCGTCGCTTGGAGCGCCGGCGCGTGCGCGGCGCGGGGCGCGGGAGGCGCTCCCGCCGCCACGCGCACGATGCCGTCCTTGGTCTTCTTGCCGAGGCGGATGACGCCCTTCTCGGGCTCGGGCGCGCGGACAGGCGCCTCGTAGGCGAGCACGCGCCGCCGCACGTCCTCGAGCTCGGCGAGGAAGACGGGGTCCTTGGTCTGCCGGTCGGCGAGCTGCTTCGCGCGGAGCTCCATCAGCTCGAGGCGCTTCTGGTCGATCTTGTGCGCGAGCTGCCGCTTCCGGTCGCTCGCGTCCTGAAGGCGCTCCTCGTGGAGCTTCAGCGCGTGCGCGTAGGTCTTGACGCGGATCTTGATGCTCCCGCTGGGCTTGTTCGCGTCGATGTCGTGGAGCGCCGCGTAGGGCGTCTTGCTGGCCTCGATGATGCCGTCGATGAGCGCGTACGTGGGCGCGTCGTGACCGCACTTGAAGCTCGACAGGTCGAGGACGACGACGTTCGGGTGGTGCGAGGCGAAGCTCGCCGCCCACACCTTCTGCGCGCTGTTGACCGAGTAGTTCTCCGGCCAGACGTGGTTCAGCTCGAGCGGGGTCTTCAGCGTGCCGGCCTCGAGCTCCTCTTTGTAGAAGCGGTCCAGGTACTCGCGGGTCTTGGGGATGGAGCGCACGGACAAGATGGGATACCCGAGGAGCTGGAACTCGTCGGGGATGCCGTGGTTCAGGCCCGGGTCCGAGTGGTACGGGCGACCAATCATGAGGATGGCGACGCGGTCCTCCGCCTCCACGGTCTCGAGGATCGCGCGGCCCTTCTCCTCGACGTCGTTGTCGAAGATGGTGAGCGCCTTCCATGCCTCGCGCGCGGCGTGATCGCTCTCGTCCTCGGTGATGCCGAGGCGGTGCTCGAAGGTCTCGAAGAGCCGCCGCGCCGTGAGGTTCGGCTCCTCGAACGACAGCGCCGGGTCGAGGTACTCGATGCCGCGCGTGGCGAAGAAGTCGACCTCCTTCGTGAAGGCCGCCTTCATCACGTCCGGCGCGCCCGCGACGATGGGGCAGCACGCGTTGTCCATCGTGTCGGCCACGAAGTTCGTGACGTGCGTGAGGATGGGGAAGAACAGGAACTTGAGCGGCTTCTTCTCGGTGTGGTGCGAAAAGAGCAGGTTGTGGATGTGCGCCTGCGCCACCTTCGACGGGTAGCAGGGGTCGATGCTGCCGTATTTGCCGCCCTCGACCCACATCTCCTCGGTGGTCTCGTCCGAGAACACCACGTTCTGCTTGGGGATGCCGAGCGCCTCGAAGTACGTGCGGAAGAACGGCGCCGTCGAGTAGATGTTGAGCACGCGCGGAATGCCGATCCGCACGCGGCGGCGGGCGGCCCACGCCTCCTTGCTGGAGCGGCGGAACGGCCGCGTGATGGGCACGTGGCGCTGCCCGAACACGCCCCGGCGGACCTCGATGTCCTTGATGGGCGAGCCCTCGAGGGGCATCGGCGCCGGGTTGTAGAAGTGCATGAACGCGCGCTTCGACTCGTAGTCGACGAGGTTCGGGTACTGCTGCGCGATCTTCTTGCGGTCGGCCACGAGGGAGAGCATGGCCTCCTTCGACTCGACCGTGCCCTTCTCGCACGAGAACCCGGCGATGTAGCGGCTCGTGCGGCCGTCTTGGGTCTTCGTGTCGATGAACGTGCGCTTGCACTCGTTCGGGCAGAAGTGGCAGACGGTCTCTTCGTCGTTCTTGGTGGTGTAGTCGAGGTCGATCGCCGCATCGAGCCCGATGAAGGTGCTCTTGCCGGAGCGCCGCACCACCCTGCGGGTCTCCATGGCGGCGCCGATGGCGCCGGCCTCGCCCGTGTGCGGGTGCACGTACACCTCCGCGTTGGGCACGCGCTCCTTGATGTAGTCGACCTGCGCCTTGACGGCGGCGAGGTTGTACTGCGTGCCGCCCTGGAGCACGTATTTGGTGCCGAGCGCCGCGAGCCGGGGGATTTGCACGACGTACTGCCACACGTTCTTGGGGAGCACCTGCGCGAGGCCGGCGAGCATCTCCTCCTTCGAGAAGCCCTCCTTCTGGAAGTTCACGCGATCGCTGTCGAGGAACACGGCGCAGCCGTAGCTGAACTTCGGCGACAGATCGGCATCAAACGCGACGTCGGCGTACTTGGTGATCGGCACGCCAAACTGATCGGCCATCGCCTGCA
>CAZHGG010000987.1:0-2774 GCA_964531755.1 uncultured Polyangiaceae bacterium | reverse complement strand
AGGGCCGACGCGATGGCAGCGGCGCTGCGCCGGCTGGCCGCGGAGGGCTCGGCGCCTTGAAGCCCCTCGACCCCGCCACGCTCGTCCTGGCGTTCGTCGCCGGGCTCCTCGCGGTGGCCCTCGCCGTCGTCGCCGTCCGCGGCCCCCGCGCGGACGTGCGCGTCGCCTGCGAGGCGCGGCCTTGAGCGCCAACGCGTTCGATTGGGTGCAGTTCAAGGCCAACGCCGCGGCGTGGCTGTCGGACTCGCGCGCAGCGCTCCCCGCCGACCCGACTTCGATCCGCGTCCGCCTGCACCTCGCCCGCGCCCTCCTCGCCGCGGAGACCTTCGGCCTCCCCTTTGGCTTCGTCGACTGGACGCACCCGGGCGCGCAGCGCATCCAGCTCGCGCAGCTCGAATGGGACTCGCTCTCCGAAGCGGAGCGCGTCGAGGGTGACCGGGCTTTTCGGCAGGGCCACGGGCTCTGCGAGATCGACCTGAGCCGGTGCTCAATGCTGCGCGTCATCGGCCACCTCACCCCGCGGGGGCGGCGTTGAGCGCCGAGCACAAGAGGCTGCGCGCGCTGCTGCACGAGGCGGTTGACCTGGCCGTCGACCTGCTCGAGCGCGCCGACCGGCGGCCGCGGGTGACGCCCGCCGAAGATGTTCACGAGGTTGACGACGTGACGCGCCAGCGCGCGCGCCGGGAGCTCGACCGCCGCGGGTGGACGCCCGCGGGGAAGGCGAGGGGCTGAATGTCGAAGTGGTCCACCGTGAAGGCCGCGCTCCGGAGCAACCCGGGGCTGCGCGCGCTCAACGCGCACATGCTCGCGGCCTGCCCCCCGGGCGAGCTCGAGCAGCTCAAGGGCGAACTCGCGGCCCGGGAGGAGCGGAGCGAGCAGTCCGCCGCCGCGGCCGCGTCGGGGCAAGAGCTGGAGGACTGGCTCGACGAGATGCACGAGCTCGCCGCCACCCTCGGCGTCGCCGACCTGGAGCACACCCACCCGGAAGTGATCGTGCGGGAGCAGCTCGGGGGCGGGGAGTTCATCGGCAAGTGGCGCGCGAAGAGCGGGCCCGACTACCGCGGGGTGCTGCGCGGCGGCGTCGCGATCGCCGTCGAGGCGAAGAACGCGGGCCGCCATCGGCTGGGGCTCGTCGACACGGGGAAGCCGCGCTTCACGGGCGTGAAGCGGCACCAGGCCGCGGCGCTCAACCGCTGCCTGAAGCTCGGGGGCGTCGCGCTGCTCGTCGTGCGCTTCCGCCGGCGAGAGGACTGCCGCGACGTCGACACCACCTACGCGGTGCCGTGGGACGAGGTGTGCGGGAAGGAATCGATCGGGCCCGACGACGTCGCGTCGTGGGCCGTGGGCCGTGGGCTGTACCTGGAGAGGTGGGTTCGCTGATGGGGACGAACAGCGGGATTCAATGGACGACGCACACCTTCAACCCCTGGCACGGGTGCCAGCGGTGGAGCGAGGCGTGCCGCAACTGCTACGCCGAGGTGAGCACGCCGATCCGCGTGAAGCGGGCGAGGGGCCTGGAGCTGTGGGGGCCGCCGTCGACCACGTTGCGCGACCGCACGTCCGCCGCCAACTGGAACGACCCGCGCCGCTGGAACCGGGCCGCGCTCGCGTCGGGCGAGCGGGCGCGTGTGTTCTGCGCGAGCCTCGCCGACGTGTTCGAAGACCACCCGTCGCTCCCCGCGTGGCGCGCCGACCTGTGGAAGCTCGTCGAGGAGTGCACCGCGCTCGACTGGCAGTTGTTGACCAAGAGGCCCGAGAACATCCTCCGCATGGTCCCGCCGTCGTGGCTCGCGCCCGGCGCGTGGCCGGCGCACGTGTGGGTGGGCTGCACCGTCGAGGACCAGAAGCGCGCGGAGCAGCGCATTCCGCACCTGCTCCGCGTCCCCGCGCCCGTGCGCTTCCTCTCGTGCGAGCCCCAGCTCGAGGAGTTGGACCTGTGGCGCGTGCCGCTCTGCCCCGACGCCACCCTCCACTGCCGCGCGTGCGGCAAGGTCGGCGAGTGCAGGTGGTTCGACGGGGAGGCGTTCTGCCTGCGGTGCGGGTCGGGCGTGCCGACGATGCCCGACTGGGTCATCACGGGCGGTGAGAGCGGCGCGAAGGCGCGGCCCTTCGACCTCCGCTGGGCGCGCTCGATCGTCGCGCAGTGCCGCGAGGCCGGGGCGGCGGTGTTCGTGAAGCAGCTCGGCGCGCGCCCCGTCGACTTCGCGCGCGAGCCCGAGCACCAGCACATCCAGCTCCGCGACGGCCACGGCGGGGACATGGAGGAGTGGCCCGCCGATCTCCGCGTGCGCGAGCTCCCCCGGGGGGCGAAGTGAAGCGCTACGTCACAGACCTCGACCGCGACGTCGCGCGGCTCATGATCGAGACCTTCCGCCCGCGGCTCGACGTCTTCGCCGAGCGCCTCGACGACGAGGAGCAGGTGGAGCGCCTCAACAAGTGGGTGGGGGGCAAGGCCGGGCCGGGGGTGGCCCGCCGCTCCTGGCGCGTCGGCGACTGGAAGCCCTTCGGGCCGAAGGGCAACCGGAAGCCCGTGACCGTCGAGGCGATCGCCGAGCACGTCGCGGGGCGCAGGACGCTGGGGTTCTACCCGCTCCACCCCGACGGCACCTGCAACAGCGTCAGCGTCGACTTCGACAACCACCGCGGCACCCGCACGACGGAGCGCGACCCGCGCGAGGACTTCGACGCGCTCGCCCACGCGCTCCTGCGCAGGGGGCTCCGCTTCGTGGCGAACCACAGCCGCGGCGGCGGCGGCTACTGGATCCACGTCCTCC
>CAZHGG010000986.1:0-2777 GCA_964531755.1 uncultured Polyangiaceae bacterium | reverse complement strand
CGCGCACCCCTCGGCGCGGTAGGCGATGGCGGGCTCGTGGACCGTGCCGGTGAGCGTGAGCGCGGGGCTCTTCATGACCAGCGCGGTGGAGCTGCCTGGCTGCACGGCGAGCACGCCGACCTGCGACACGGTGCCCGAGAGCGTCATGTCGTAGGTCTCGTTCACGTCGTCGTCGCGCTGCAGGTACGCGCACGCGGTGAGCTCGTAGGTGAGGGCCACCTCGGTCGTGCCTTGTTCGGCGTTCGAGGTCGCCTTGCCGAAGACCCGCGCCCGACCGCCCGCGGGGCAGTCGATCGTGGCGTCTTGCGCGCCTACCGGCTTCCCTTGGAGCGTCAGGTTGTAGACCAGCTTCAAGGTCTCTCGCGCCGCGCGCGCCGCGCCGTTGTCTTGGCATGTGCGGTCGCACGGCGGCGGCCCGGCCTCCACCGCCGCGCTCGCGCCGCTGCACGCGATCGACGCCCAGACGCCCAAGACGGGCAGCGCGAGCGCGCCGCCGCGGCGAACGACGCGCGCGAGGCCTGCGAGGCGGGAGAGAGGAGACACGATGGGTATTCGACTAGCATCGCGCGGAGCGGAGCGCCTCAAGACGCCCTAGAATCCACCCTCGAGGCCGAGGCTGGGGATGGTGACGGGGCCGATGAACTGGGACTCGCAGCCCGCGAGCGTGCAGCGCGTCGCGATGGCCTCCTTCGTGAGCGTCGCGTTCAGCCACTCGGCGACCACGGCGAGGTGCATCGACTTGCCGAAGGTCCACCGCTTCTCGAGCCGAACGTCCACGCGGAAGAAGGGCGGGAGGCGCGCTACCGGCGCGTCGTCGTCGGCGGAGGCCTGCGGCACACCCGTGTAGAATACAACTCTCGTCCCGGCGCGCCAGTTGCGGCCGAGGTCGAGCGCCACGGCCAGGTTGAGGACGTGGGCTCGGTCGAACGTGGCCACGTATTCTCGGTCGCCGTAGGTGCGCGTCGAGCGCGACAGCGTGTACGAGAAGAAGCCGCCGAGCCGGCTCGTGAGGCGCTTCTTGAGGAACACCTCGAGACCGTACGACCGCCCTCGCGTCCGCACCTCGAGCGCGGTGGCGTTGCGCTGCGCCGTCGTGCTGTCGGCGCCTTGGCCGCCGCCTCCGGAGCGGTCCGGGCCCACGGTGCCCTCCGCGAAGCGCGGGCCGCACGTCGCGCCGCCTCCCTGGCCTGGGTCCGTGAGCCGATCGCCCGCCAAGGTGCCGGTCGGCAAGGAGCCCGCGGGGCAGCCCTGCGCGGCGCGGGGGGTGGCCCCCAGCGGATCGCTCATGTCCAAGAAGCCGTTGTGAAACCCCGTGAGCGTGAGGGTCGTGTCCGGCAGCAGGTCGAGCGACAGCCCGAGGCTCTGCTGGACGGCCTTCTGGAGGCCCCCGCGCAGCCCGCCGGGCTGCAGACCCGGCACCGGGACGACGAAGGCAGGCGCCTGGTGCGCGAGGCCGGCGGCCGACAAGAGGGAGACGCGCTCCGTGAGTCGGGTGCGGGTCGCGAGCCGGGGATCGATCGCGGCGGCCACCGCGCCCTCCGAGGTGAAGAGGTCCACACGCGCGCCTGGCACCACCTCGAGCCGCTCGTGCGCTTGGAGAACGACGTCCGCGCGGGCGCCCATCACGAGGTCCCCGCGCGACGGGAAGAGCGAGGCGATGCTCGACGCCGAGGGGCTGAGATCGCCGAGGCCGGTCCTCACGTCGTAGCTGTCGAGCTGCATGTCGGCGCCCGCGCGCACGAGGGCCGTGGGAGAGAGTCGGTATTCGAGCTCCGTGCGCGTCCCCACGAGTCGATCGCGCGTACTCCGGTTGGCGGAGACAGCCGACGAGTCGACGCCGAGCGTGACCGCCTGACGCAGCCTGCCTCGCGCGCCGAGGCGCCGCTCGTAGCGCAGATCGAGCCGATGAAACTCTGCGCCGAAGAGGGTGAGCGGCTCGGCTTCCGTCGTCACCTTTTGTCCGAGATAGTCGTAAGACCCCATCGCGAGCACGGAGACGCGCTCGTCTTCCGAGAGCGCGAAGGCCGCGCGTGCTTGGTAGTCCCAATACTGAAGAATCGTGTCGGGAGAGAACAGCGAGAACAGCGAGGCGGTGTAGGAGTAGCGCCCCCCCACGGCGACGCTGCCGCGCCCGCTCGCGAACGGGGTCTCCGCCATCGCGCCCACGTCGAACAGGCGCAGGTTGAACTCCCCGTGCGGCCTCTCGAGCGGATCGAGCAGCTCGCCCGCGACCACTCCGCCCGCGAAGCGCCCGTAGCGCGCCGGGTAGCCGCCCGGGTAGAGGTCTACCTGGCGCACGAGGCCGGGGTTCACCACCGAGGGGCCCGCGCCGACGTGGAACAACACCGGTACGCGGAGGCCGTCCAGGAAATAGCCCACGTTGCCCGGGGGCGCGCCGCGCACGAAGAAGTACGGGAGCCCCGACACGATGGGCGTGACCCCCGGCATGATCTCCACGGCGCGAAACGGGTCTCCGAACGTGCCCGGCACCTGCCGCACCTCCGCGCGCGAGAGCGACGCCGTGCGCCCCGCCTCGGCGCGGAGACCCGTGACCGTGGCCTGCTCGACGACGGGCGCGGGCCTCGGTCGCTCGGGCGGCTTGGTGGACATCGTGGGTTGGAGCGGAGGGTGGAGCGAAGGGTGGAGCGAAGGGTGGAGCGAAGGGTCGGGGTCGGCCTTCGGCGGCGGCGCGGGCTCCGTGAACTGCACGAGCACCTTGATTTTCGCGGCGACCGGGCGGCCCCCGCGCGTGGCGGGCTCGTACACCCACCCACGAA
>CAZHGG010000985.1:0-2779 GCA_964531755.1 uncultured Polyangiaceae bacterium | reverse complement strand
TCGGCGAGCGCGAGCCCTCCGCCGAGCTCGCCGACCTGCTCGCCGACCTGCGCGAGCCCGGGCGCGAGACCGCGGACTTCGTCGAGTGGCTGCGCGCACGCCAGTGGACATACGCAGCCGACGCCCTGGACGAGTGGAAGGGCGTCGGAGCCCGCCCCTTCCTGGCGGAGCTCTGGGACATGATCCGTGACGAGCACTCGCTCGTCACGGTGGAGTCGGACGGCCGGACACTCTTCGTCGAAGAGCAGGCGCTCGAGGGGGAAGGCGCCGAGCGCCGCGTCTTGCGCGTGAGAGACGACCCTCCGGGCTTCGAGGAGATCCTCGTCCGCGTCGCCAACTGCGAGGACCAGAGCGAGACCTGCGAGATCGAGGCCGCCGGCCTCGCGCGAGGCGACCGGCTCTACAACCTCCGCGCGTACCCACGGACCCAGCTCGCCGAGCTGCACAAGCACATGGACACGGTGCGCGCCACGCTCGAGCGAGCGCCGGGCATGCTCCGCGATCTGCGGCGGGCCCTCGTGCTCACGGCGCGGCTGATCGATCACCCGCGCTGTCAGGGCGAGCCGCGGCGCGAGGCGATCGCGCTGCTGCGTCGCGCCTGGCGCCTCCACAACGCCGCGCGCACCCTCGTGTTCGAGGGCCGCCCGGAGCAGAGCCTCGAGGTCGCGGAGCTGGCGGCGGAGCTGGTCGCGAGGGCCAGCGCGGAGTCCGGGATCGCCTGCGCGAGCGGGCTCCAGACCTTGCCCTTCGACAGCCCGGGGCCGACGACAGCCCCGGCGACACCCGACCCAACTTCACTCGAGGAGCGAACGACACGGCCCGAGTCGGCCCCGGGCGACACGCTCGCACGGGTGCGTGCGCTCCTGGAGGCGCGCGTGGGCGACGCTGAGGACCGCAGCGCCAGCGAGCCGCCCCAGCTCCGCGAGATCCACCGCGCGCTCGACCTGGCCGCCGCTGTGCTCGAGGAGAGCACGCCACGCGACGCCCTCGCCGCGATGTGGGCCACCCCGCCGCCGCCCTCAGCCGAGCGCCTGGTCGTCGATCGAGACGCGCTGCGGCGGGCGCTCGGCGGCGAGCGACGCCTGGCCGCGCTCGACGCTCCAGCGCCGAAGGCCACCGGGACGATCAAGGCCAACGTCGGACGGATCTGGCAGTACTTCACGACCAGCGTCTACGAGTCCGGCGATCTGCCCGTGATCGCCACCCGCGAGGCTCTTCAAAACAGCGTCGACGCGATCCGGGCCGCCGTGCGCCAGGGCAAGCTCGGTGCGAAGCAAGGGCGCTTTGTGGTCACCTGGGATCCCGAGCGTCGCGCGCTCTCCTGGGAGGACAACGGCGTCGGCATGGACGGCGACACCCTCGCCGACAAATTCCTCTCGATCGGCGACACCGGCAAGGGGCAGGGGAGCGGCGCGGTCGGCGGCTTCGGCGTGGCCAAGGCGGTGATCCTCGGCACGAGCACCACCTTCCGCTGGGAGGTTCACTCCCAGGGCAACCGCGTGGTCAGCCGCGGTCCGGACGAGAAGTGGGAGATGTTCGACGCCGAGCCCCTCGCCGGCACCCGCATCACCGTCTTCGACGTGAGCCCCGAGTTCGACTGGCGCCTGCACCCGGCGCATGTCTCGCCCCAGGACCTGCTCACCCGCTTGCGTGTGCTCCTCGCGGCGAACGACCTCCCCGAGATAGCGATCACGCTCGCGGGGGAGAAGGTGCGGCCGATGTTCAGCCCGCGCGGCGGCCAGGACATCCCCGTCCAGGGCTCGTGGGGACCGGGCACGAGCGCCCGGGTGCGGGCCTACCGGCGCCCGCCGGGCGACAAGCGCGGCGCGTACTACATCCGCCTCGGAGGTCTCTTCCAGTACGCGACCACCGGCTGGCGCGGCGTGAAGGCGGACATCGTCATCGACCTCACGACGACAGAGCTGCCCGGAAGCGCGGACTACCCGCTCACGGCCGCACGCGATCGGCTGCAGGCACGACCGAGCCGCGCCTTCCAGGACCTGCGCGACGAGGTCGAGCGGGAGGACGAGAGCGTCGCGAACGACCGCGACTTCGACATCTACGAGGCGGACGCCGACACGCCCGACGAGCGCTCAGGCGCGGCCGAGCTGGCGCAGCTCGCCGAGGAGGCCCTCGCGGGGTCCGAGTTCCAGGAGGTGCTGAGCGCCGCCTCCGGCGGGCTCCGCGACTTCTACGCCGAGCAGCTCGCGGACCCTGGCGTCTCTCTCCCGACCGAGAGCCTCGCGCCCGCGGGCGCGCGCAGCGGGGAGGTCGCCGAGACCCGGGGCCTGCCGCCCGGCCTCGCACCGACCGCGCTCATCCCCGTCGCCCCCGACGTCGCGGACCCCGACCCGAAGAGACACGCCGTCCAGCAGCTCCGCGCGGTGCTCGAGTCGGTCGAGTCCGAGGACCCCCTTCGCGTCGCCGCGAGCGACGTCCTGACCCGCGCCGAGCGCGACGAGCGGCTCGAGGACCGCGACGTCCAGATCTTCGAGCAGGTGATCGACCGGGCCACCGAAGCCGCGATCGGCCCGGGTGGTGGCGGGCTCCTCCAGATCGCCGCGATCACCCACGCCGCGGACGCTGCGCTCGCGCGGCTCGCCCCGAACAAGAAGAAGCCCGAGCGCCGCAACCCCTTCGGTCGCATGGCCGGGCTCATGATCTCCCGCAAGGGTTACGACCGCCGTCGGGCCGGCCAGTTCAGGCGGCATTACGCGCGCTGGTTGCCGCACCTCACCCTCTGGGACGCGACCTTGCGCCTGATCGCAGGCGAGTCCGG
>CAZHGG010000984.1:0-2784 GCA_964531755.1 uncultured Polyangiaceae bacterium | reverse complement strand
TGCGCGGCGAGTGGAAGCTCTACAAGGGCCGCGTGCCGACGATGCCCACCTACCACCCGAGCTACCTCTTGCGCCCGTCCGCTCAGCAGGCCGAGGCCAAGCGCCAGGCCTGGGAGGACCTGCAGGCGGTCATGAAGAAGCTCGGGCTGAAGCGCGGCTAGGGCGGCGCGGCGGGCCTCAGCTCTTCTTGAGGGCGCCGTCGTAGTCGATGACGTAGCGATCGGGGAGCGCCTTGCGCACCGAGTCGCGCTCGCCCTCCGGCACGAGGGCCCCGAGCTGCGCGAGGGCGTCGCAGATCTTGTTCTTCACGCGGACGCTCTCCTCTTCCTGGAGCTGCGCGAGCAGCGGCGCGGCGACCTCGGGATCGTTCTGGGCGAGCACGGCCATCACGGCGTTCAGGCGCGCGGTCTCGTTCGAGTCGGCGATGAACGGCGTGACCGCCGGCACGATGCCAGGGTGCTTGTGGTCCTGGAGCTCCTCGAGGATTTGGAGCTTCGGGTCGATGAATTTCGCGTACTCCGTGTCCCACTTCGAGAGCCAGAGCAGCAGCTCCTCGACGTAGGTGTCCTCCGTGACGAGCTCGCGCAGGAGGCGCATCGGCCAGGAGACGCTCTCGGCCTTCGCGGCGAACGCGCGGATGGGCGTGATCGCCTCGCCACCCGCGGCGAGGACCCCCTTCGCCGCGACCTCCTTCTCCTCCTGATCGGTGATCGAGGGGTCGATGACGAAGGTGAAGCGCTTGAGCAGCGCCTCTGCCGCCTCGGCCGTGCCGAGCGCAGCGAGCTCGTTCAGGGCCTCCTGCCGATCGTAGTTCTGCGCGCGCTTGCTCCCTGCGGCCTCGGCCCACTTGGCGGCCGGGTTCGACTTGGTGGACGCCTTGTCTTTCTTGAAGAGGTCGAAAAAGCCCATGGTTCGTGCGGTGTCTTTCGAAGGGCGGCGCTGGCAGGCCAGGCGGCGGAGGTGCGGCGACGGTGCGAGCGGCGGGGAGTGCGGCGGGCGCGGAAAGCGCGACGCGGCCACCCGCTGGGAGGGCGCCGCGTTCGGGAGCTAGGGTTTGTCCACCGGGGAAATTGTCAAGGGATAGCCCGACCGGAGGGCCGGGCGGGGCTCAGGAGAGCGGGACAGCGAGCAGCTGGACCTCCTTGTCGGCGCGCTTGACCTGGTAGCGCACCGGGCGCCCGTGCTTCTGCGCCGCCTCGGCCTCCATCGCCTGGATGCGCGCGCGGAACGTGGGCTCCGTGATGTGGTCGGTGGCCTCGGACAGCTCCTTCTTCGCGGCGATGTACTCCGCGAACAGGCGGAGGTAGTAGGCCTCCGCGGGCTCCCCCGCGAGGCTCGCGGCGGAGTCGGAGCTCTCCGACGGGGCCTCGTAGCCCGCGGCCGAGGGCGGCCGGGAGAGGCGCCCCTGCTCGTCGGAGGTGTCCTCCTCGACGCCCATCAGCGTGTTGAGAAGCTGGTCGATGCGGAACGCGAGGCCGCCGAGCTCCTCGTGCTCGAGGTTGAAGCGCTTGTCGCCCTGGCCGTTGACGATGGCGAGGAGCCCCTCTTCCAAGGTGTTGATAGGGTTGATGATGTACGCGCCGAGGAAGCCCGCGGCGACGAACACGAGGATGAGCCCCAGCGCGGTGGCGCCCAGGACGGGGAGCGCGAGCGCCGCGGGAGAGTCGATGAGGGTGGTCTGGCCGACGGCGAGCGCTGCCACGTGCTTGCCGTCGCCGAAGCCGTCGAGCGGGCTCGCCGCGAAGACGACGCCGGGGCCCTGGCCGCTCGTGGCGTTGCCCGACGCGATCGCCGCCTGGACCTCATCCGCGGCCTCCTGCTCGATGGCCTTGACGGTGTCGCCGCTCGTCGCCGCGGGGACAGAGGCCTTCCCGTCGGACACGTAGACCGCCACGCCGCCGCCGGTGAGATCGGCGACCTTGCCGAGCGCGTCGTTGAGGCTCATCCCGAGGACGAGCAGCGCGGTGGTCTTGCCGTTCGCGTCGCGCACGGGCACGTAGCTCACGACGTACTTGTCGGTTTTGCGCGCGACCCACACGTCGGAGCCGGCGGTGCCCTTCGCGATCGACGACTTCACGAGCGGATAGACCGCGCCCACGTCCTCTCCGCGCTCGAGCGGCGAGCCGTTGCGGCCCAAGATCTTGCCGTCAGCGCCGACGAAGGCGACCAGCGAGGGCGCGGTCGCGAAGGCGGACTTCGCGGCGCTCGCGACGCTGTCGCAGAAGGCGGTCGCCGCGTCGCCCTTGGCGCTGTCGGTCGATTTGGTGAACACGTCCGAGGCGGCGGGCTCGGTCGCCCGCTCCGCGAGCCAGCGCTCGATGCGGAGGCCGTCGAGCTGGAGCCGCGAGGAGACCGCCTGCGCGTCCCGCTCGGCCCGCAGCTTGATGCGGCCGGGGTTGGTCGCCGCCGACAGCACCGACTGACGAACGATGACGAACGACAGGAGGCCGACGATGAGAACGATCGCGGCATTGACGGCGAAGATCTTTAGACGCATACGCCTCGATGGGGTGCGGGAGGAACGCGGTGGGCGGGACGGACAGACACGAGCGAGGGCCCCCTCGGCCCAAGCGAGCGTCTGGGAGAACTTCGTTGCGACCCTAACACCCGCGACTTGAAGGCGGCAACATGCGATACATGGCCGACGCTCCGCGCGGCGGACAGCGGGCCGCGCCGCGCGCCCGGCCCGGTCTCGCCGCTCCCCGTCGCCCGTCGCCGTTGCCCGCCTCCCCGCCGCGCCATGCCTCCCCTCCCCCGCGCCCTGCTCCTCGACGATCCGCGCTT
>CAZHGG010000983.1:0-2785 GCA_964531755.1 uncultured Polyangiaceae bacterium | reverse complement strand
TGCCGATGGCCGCGGGGGGCGACTGCGGGGTGACAGGCAGCGGGGACGGTTCCGCCGTGCGCGCGTCGCTCGACGCAGCGCCCGAGACGACCGGCGCGGCCGGCGCGTCTGCCTCGGGCGCCGTCGTGGCCTGGGGCGGCGCGAGCGCCTGGCTCGTGGCGGGCGTCCCGGCGGCCTTCAGCGCCACGCTGACGAGCGCGAGCGCGACGACGCTCGCCGCGAGCCCGAAGACCCACACGCCCCGGCTCGGGCCGCGCTGGCCCTCGGTTGGGACCGGCGCGGGCCGCTCCGCGTGCACCTCCACTTCGGGGCGGACGGTCTCCACCGCGCGCTCCGAGACCACCGCGCCGGTCGTCGACCCGCCGACGGGCGTGGAGTGCGCGCCCGCGCCGGGCGGAGCCGCGCCAGAGGGCCCCTGGCTCGGGGGCGTGGTCGGGGCGGAGGCCGAGGTCGAGGGCAGGCGCAGCGACTCCGGGAGCAGCGTGGCCTGGAGCGCCGCCTGCTCGGGTGACACGAGGGTCACGCCGAAGGCCGCGAGGTGAGCGACCTCGAGCGCGGCCTGCATTTCTCGCGCAGTGGCCCACCGCGCCTGCTTGTCGAACGCGAGCGCGCAGTCGACGACCGCCGCGAGCCCCGCGGGCACGCCGGGCGCCACTGAGCGGAGCGGCGGCGCCGGCTGGGTGGCCGCCGCGACGTGCAGGAGCTCCACCGTGTCTTGCGAGTGCACGGTGCGCCCCGAGAGCAGGGCGAACGCCGTGGCGCCGACCGCCCACAGATCGGTGCGCCCGTCGATCTCGCGGATACGCCCGCACGCCTGCTCGGGCGGCATGTACGCCGGTGTCCCGAGGAGGCTCCCGGTTCGCGTCTGCGACGGCGCTGCGTCGAAGATGGCCCGCGCGATGCCGAAGTCGAGCACCTTGATGCGCCCGTCCCGGGTGCGGAAGATGTTCTCGGGCTTCAGGTCGCGATGGATGACGCCGTGGCGGTGCGCGGCGATGAGCACGTCGAGCACGTCGTGCATCGCGCGGGAGACCTCCGCGGGCGGGAGCGCTGGCCCGCAGCGTTCGGACCACGCGTCCAGCGTCTCGCCATCGAGCAGCTCCATCACGAGGAACGCCGCGCCGTCCTCGGCGACATCGTCGTCGGTGATGCTCAGCGCTCCCGGGTGCTCGAGGCGGTTGGCCGTGTAAGCCTCCTTGACGAAGCGCTCGCGAATTCCGGCGTACGCGGCGAGGTGTGGGTGGAGGATCTTCACCGCCGCCTTGTGGCCGTTGCGGTGGGTCGCGCGGTAGACCGTGGCCATCCCGCCCACGCCGAGCACGCTCTCGAGCGTGTATTTCCCGCAAAGTACCTGCTTGAGCCGGGCCTCGGCGACCAGTCGGTCCATCGTGAGTCTCCCCTCCACGCGTTGGCGTTCGCGACCCGGCGCGACGCTCTGCAAGCATGCTCCGCGCGCTCAGGCGTGCCTATCGTGGAAAGCACCTAAACCGCGCATCCACCCGCCGCTGCGCTCGTTTCGTCGAGCCGCCACCAGCGCGAGGCCGCCGCGGCTGGGTCATGGATTGGCAAGTTCGACGTGACGAGGCGCTCCGCGTCGCCATCGTCAGGGGCGCTGGACACGCGCCACGAGCCCCGCGCGCGACTCCACGGCCGCCTTCTCGAACATCGAGCTGAGGTGGGTCTCCACGGTCCGCACGGAGATCGCCAGAGTCGCCGCGATCGTGCGGTTCGAACACCCGTCGAGGAGCAGCGCCAACACCTCGCGCTCACGCGGGGTGAAGCGCCACCGCCGCGAGGCCGCGGCGACGAGGCCCCGCGCGCCGCGCTCGAGGGGCTCGTGACTGACCAGCACCAGCGGGCCGCCCGATGCGCGCGTGACGACGGCGCCGGCCGCGGGGCGTCCCCGCGCCGCCTCGCGGAGCGTCGCCGCGCGCGCGGGGTCGCGAATGAGCCAGTCCGTCCCCGCCGCGTTGGACTCGAGGACCTCGCCGCCGGGCGCGAGCACGAAGGCAGGGGCGGCCAAGAGGTCGAGCGCGGCCCGGAGCATCTCGCGGAGCGCCTCGGTGGTGGCGCGCTCGTCCTCGGGGATCACTCGGCCCTCCGTTGGCTCGGAGTCGGGGTCGCCGACGCCCGGGCGCGGCGCGCGAGGGGCCCCGTCGCGCGGCGCGCGCGGCCTCGTCATGGCCATACGTGTGTCCTCTGGTCGGTGTCACTCGAGCGCGGGCCTCGACGAGGACGACCTCGCCGCGCAATCGCGCGGTGGGGGCATGTCGCCTCGGCGGAGAGGATGAGCGCGACTCGGCCTTCGCTGGGTGTGTTCATCCGAATAGGCCAGAGTGTGAGAGTGCCAATGAACGAACTTGTGACTCGCGCGGTGGAGAGAGAGTGCTCGTGAGCGCCGGCAACCGATGCGCGTACGTCGTGAGGTGTTCAGGCGAACTCCCCGGGCTCGCGTGGAGACCCACGCGAGGAAGACGGGACGAGCACCCTGGGGAGCCCTGTGGTCCCACGTCGCCGGAGCACAACCATGGCAGAAGCCGCCGCTCCGCGACACCGTGGAAAATACGTATGACGGCGCATTTTGTCCGCCAAGGGCGGCGACCCCGTCCACTGCTTTGCGGCGGACCGCCGCCCTCCGACTGATCGGCGCCACCCGCTCCCGTGGAGGCGCGGCCACGGCCGTCCACGGTCGACCATGCCGGCGCTCGAGCCGCGGGCCGGTCCGTGAGGAGCCGTCGCCTAGCTGCCAGCGCGCGGCGCCGCGGCGGGGCCCCCCCGGGGGGCG
>CAZHGG010000982.1:0-2788 GCA_964531755.1 uncultured Polyangiaceae bacterium | reverse complement strand
GCCGGTCGCGCCGGCCGTCCCGCCGTCGCCCACCGTCGCCGCCCCGCGCTGAGGAGCCGCGCCCCTTGCGCAGAACCTGCGCGTCGTGATGGCGAACGTGTGACCGAAAGGAAAACTCTGGCGTGACCGCTTGACCTCGCCTTGACCTCGCCCGGCGGAGTCGCCACGGTGGCGCGGACATGGGCATTCAAGACGCGATCCGCTGGCTCGTCCCCAAAGACGAGCACTTCTTCGACATCCTGGAGAAGCAGGCCACCACCGCGCGTGAGGGCGTCGCGGCCTTCAAGGACGAGCGCGACGTCGCCGCGGCGGGCGTCAGCATGCAGGCGTGGGAACACAAGGGCGACAAGCTCGTGCACGAGCTCGAGGAGTCGCTCGCCAAGACCTTCGTGACGCCGATCGATCGCGAGGACATCCACCTGCTCTCGTCCGCGCTCGACGACATCATCGACCTCGCGAACGGCGCGGCGCGCGCCTGCCAGCTCTTCGGCGTCGCCGAGCGCACGCCTGCCATGCAGGAGCTGCTCGGCATCCTCCACCAGTGCACCGAGGTGGTCGACAAGGCCATCCCGAACCTCCGCAAGCACGACTACGCGGCCTTGGTCGAGTCGTCCCGCGAGCTGCGCAAGCTCGAGAAGGAGGGCGACCGCGTCTACAAGGCCGAGGTCTCGCGCCTGTTCCACGACCAGACCGTCGACGCGAAGGTGCTGCTCCGCGAGAAGGCGGTGCTCGACGACCTCGAGAACGCGCTCGACCACTGCGACGAGCTCGCCAGTATCCTCGCGAACCTCGCGGTCAAGCATGCTTAGCCTGCTCATCGCGGTGATCATCGCCGCCATCGTGTTCGACTACATCAACGGGTTCCACGACGCGGCGAACGCGATCGCCACGGTGGTGTCCACCGGCGTGCTCCCCGTGCGCACGGCCGTGATCCTCGCGGCGATGCTGAATTTCGGGGGCGCCATGGCGGGCACCGCCGTCGCCAAGACCATCGCGTCTGGCTTCACGGATCCGGCGATCGTGACCCAGCAGGTCGTGCTCGCGGCGCTCGTGGGCGCCTGCGCGTGGAACCTCATCACGTGGTGGTACGGCATCCCGTCGTCGTCGTCGCACGCGCTCATCGGCGCGCTCGCCGGCGCCGTGGTCGCGCACGCGGGCTTCGGCGCGTTCAAGTGGACGGCCCTCGGCGAGAAGGTGCTCTTGCCGTTGGTGGTGTCGCCCACGCTCGGCTTCGTGGTCGCCTTCTTCGTCATGATCGGCGTGCTCTGGGTGGTGTGGTTCTCGAAGGCCCGCCCCACGGTCGTCACCCGCGCGTCGCGCCGCCTGCAGCTCGCCTCGGCCGGCCTGATGGCCTTCGCGCACGGCTCGAACGACGCCCAAAAGTCGATGGGGATCATCACCTTGGCCCTGCTCTCCTATGCGAAGGCCGGGCACGCCCTGCCCGCGTGGGCCGCGCCCAAGGGCGACGCGGTGCCCACCTGGGTCATCCTGGCGTGCGCGTCGGCGATCGCGCTCGGCACGATGGGCGGCGGCAAGAAGATCATCAAGACCATGGGCTCGAAGATCATCCACATCTCGCCCATCCAGGGCTTCGCGGCCGAGGCGACGGGCGCGCTCGTCATCCTCGGCGCGAGCCACCTCGGCGTGCCCGTGTCCACCACCCACGTCATCAACGCGAGCATCATGGGCGTCGGGGCGTCGAAGCGCTTCTCGGCGGTCCGCTGGGGCGTCGCCGGGAACATCGTGATCGCCTGGGTGCTCACGCTCCCGCTCAGCGGCCTCATGGCGTTCGTGTCCATGAAGGCGCTCGCCGCCGTCTTCTGAAGCGCGCGCTACCGGGCGCGCGCCACGACGAACACCGTGAAGCGGCCCACCGTCGCCCGCGTGGTCGACGCGACGGGGGCGAGCAGCGCGCCGCGCGCCAGCTCCTCCGCGACGGCGTCGGGCGCCTCGCCCGTGCGGAGCGGGTCGATGAGGTAGGCCACGCGGTCGCGCTCCTCGAAGGCGCGCCGGTAGGGCGCGTAGCGGTCTTGCGCGGCGTGGCGGGGCACCACGACCAGGCGCTCGGCGGTGACGAACGACACGCGGTAGGCCGTCCAGTAGTCGGCCATCGCGTGCGTGACGCCTCGCTCGGCCAGGTACGCCGTCACGCGCTCCTCGTCGGTGGCGCCGGGCGCACGCGGCGCGATGAAGGGGCCGCGCACGTCGGGGCCGAAGGAGACCCAGCCGGAGACGCCCGTGGCCACGAGCACCGGCGCGAGCACGGCCGCGAGCCGACGCGGGCCCAGCGTGCCGAGGAGCGGCGTGAGCGCCAGCGGCAGGAGCAGCGGCACGCTCGCGAGGTACCGCATCGAGAAGTGGTCCATGACCATCACGCTCGTGAGAAACCCCGCGAGCCCGAGGGGCAGCGCGAGCGCGCCGACGACGCCCGCGCGGCGCGAGGCGTAGGGCAGGCGCCGCGCGGTCAGGGCGAGCAGCAGCGCCGCAGGGAAGAGCGCCAAGAAGAGGCACGCGGCGCCGGTGGCGAAGAGGGTGTACGCGCGCGGCGGCTCCCACGGCGCGTAGTCCATCATGTGGCGCGCGTAATAGCTCTTGGAGCCGAACGCCCACGGGCCGCACTCGGTCGTGAAGAGCCGGAGGTTGCGCTCGAAGCGGCTCGCGTCGAGGTTCGTCACGCCGAGCTTCGCCCGGTCGGAGCGCCACAGCGCGAGGAGCACGAGGCCCCCCGCAGCCGCTCCCGCCGCGCCCGCGCCGACGCGCCGCGCGGCGCCGGCGAGCGCGCTCCGCT
>CAZHGG010000981.1:0-2790 GCA_964531755.1 uncultured Polyangiaceae bacterium | reverse complement strand
CGTCGCGCGTTCGAGGCCGTCGCCCATCCCCGATGGCCCGGCGACCACGACGACGGGATGAGCGCGGAGGGCTGCTCGGCAGGGGCAGCCACACTCGCCTGTCCCCGTCACTTCACTTCGGGACGGGCGGGACCGGCGGCGGCTCCTTCTCGTTCTGGATGCACGAGGCGAGGTCGAAGAAGAAGAAGGCCAGCGCGGACTCGCCCTCTTTGAGGGGCGCGGTGCACGAGGTGGGGTAGCTCGCGTTCACCTGGTCGGCGCTGCCCGACTGGTTCACGTGCGCGTCGATGTGGACGCCCTTGCCGCACTGCTTGTCGGCGGGGACGCCGACCGGGAGGTTCACGGTGAAGATGCGCGGCGCGATGGGGGGCGCCGTGGTGCTCGTCTTGCCCGAGCTCGCCCACACCTGCCCCTTGGTGCCGTCGACGGAGCGGAGGTTGTCGAACACGACGTCGAAGGGCACGTTGCCCGCGCCCACCGGCGCCGACGTGGGATAGACCACCTTCATCCACTCGCCGAAGGCCTTCCCCTTGGGGAAGCTCGTGTCGAGGGCCATCGGGTTGCCGCCGACGGGCGCGCCGCCGGTGATGGTGGTGGCCGACTTGAAGGCCGCGTCGGGCGTGTCGCGGTACCACGTGTACTGGAAGTCGGTCGTGAAGAT
This sequence comes from uncultured Polyangiaceae bacterium, assembly GCA_964531755.1. Lineage (GTDB taxonomy): Bacteria > Myxococcota_A > Polyangia > Polyangiales > Polyangiaceae > JAAFHV01. Next base: position 2,129 of record CAZHGG010000981.1, on the reverse strand, counting down.
GCGGCCGCCGGCCTTCAGGTACTCGGTCATGGCGTTCATCGCCGCGGCGCCCTTGTTGCTCAGGGCTTCTTGGCACTCGCACGAGAGGATGAGCATGTCGTACTGCTTCATCTTCGCGAGATCGGTCCACAGCGACTGCGCCGTGCCCGCGCCCGAGGGGCCGGAGCTCGTGCCGCTGCCGAGGTAGGTGTGGATGGACTTCGCGTCGCCGTCCCGCTCGACGCCGAACTCGCTCGGGTCGATACCCACCTTCGGGAGCATGCAGCCGAGCTTGTCGCAGCCGCCCGAGGTGTGCGCGATGCGGGGGAGATCGCCCTCGGTGCGGTTTCGGGGGAGGCGCGTGAGCGTGGGGTCGAGGCGCGTGTCGGCGCAGCGCTTCACCTCGGGGATGACCACCTGCCGCCGCCACTTGCCGATCTGGATGACCAGGGGCACGTTCGTGCCGACCGGGACGTTCTTCAGCGTGAAGGTGCCGTTCGACTGGCTGAGCGCCGTGACGATGGGGTTGCCCGAGGCCACCGCGCCGCACTGGTCGCAGGTGACGCCCTTCGTGAATGCCTTGGGGGTGCTGTTGGGCACGTAGACGATCGCGTTGTAGAGCGGGAGCTTCCCGTTCGGCGCGAAGACGGTGCCCGTGACCGTGGTGTCGCCGCCGCCCTCGCATTTGACCTGGTTGCACTCGAGCCCCACGCACGGCGGGGGCGCCGAGGTGTCTCCGGGGCCGAACAGCGAGCCGTCGGCCGTAACGCCGGTGGTGCCGTCGGGCCCGGAGTCGACGCCGTCGGAGAACTGAGCCCGCTCCGCCGTACCACAGGCCGCCGCGGCGACCGCCGCGACCAGGCCAAGCCCTGCCAAGACCACCGCTACTCGTGCGCGCATCCCCTCGATGTAGCGCCAATCGGGGCGCCCGCGAGGGAAATCGCGTGGGGTCACGGCGGGCGCGCTGCGGGCCCCGCCGGGGGCCCCCGTAGCCCGAAGATGCGCCGCTCGCTCCGAAAGTCGACTAGGCTCCCGGGCCCTCATGAAGAACGACCTGTTCCTTCGCGCGTGCCGCCTCGAGAAGACCGAGCGCACCCCCGTGTGGATGATGCGCCAGGCCGGCCGCTACATGGCCGAGTACCGCGCCCTCCGCGAGAAGCACACCCTCCTCGAGATCTGCAAGAACGCCGAGCTCGCCACGGAGGTCACCCTCCAGCCGCTCCGCCTCGGGATGGACGCGGCGATCCTGTTCGCCGACATCCTCCTGCCCCTCGAGCCCATGGGCGCCCCATTCGAGTTCGCCAAGGGCGAGGGCCCGGTGGTCCACTCGCCCGTGTCGAGCCGGGCCGACGTCGAGCGCCTGCGGGTCATCGAACCGGAGGACGGCCTCGGCTACGTGATGAACTCCCTGCGGATGATCAAGAAGGAGATCTCGATCCCGCTGATCGGCTTCGCGGGCGCGCCGTTCACCCTCGCGAGCTACCTCATCGAGGGCGGCAAGAGCGCCCACTTCGCCAAGACCAAGACGCTCATGTATTCGGAGCCCGAGACCTTCGCGCTGCTCATGAGCAAGCTCGCCGAGGTGGTCCGGCGCTACCTCCGCGCGCAGGTCGCGGCCGGCGCCGACGCCATCCAGCTCTTCGACTCGTGGGTCGGCCAGCTCTCGCGCGAGGACTACGAGGAGCACATTTTCCCGCACGTGCGGCACATCCTGGCCGACGTGGAGACGCTCGGCGTGCCCGTCATCCACTTCGGCACGGGCACCCACGCGCTGCTCGACCTGCAGCGCAAGGCCGGCGGCACGGTGCTCGGGCTCGACTGGCGCACGCCGTTCGCCGAGGGCTGGGAGCGCATCGGCCACGACCGCGGCTGCCAGGGCAACCTCGACCCGACGGTGCTCTTCGCGCCGCGGGAGGTCGCCGCGCGGCACGTCCGCCGCATCCTCGACGCCGCGGGCGGCCGCCCCGGCCACATCTTCAACCTCGGCCACGGCATCCTCCCGGGCACGCCGGTCGACAACGTCCAAGCGGTCGTCGACCTCGTGCACGAGGCGAGCGAGCGCTCCGCGTAGCTCGGCACCGCGGCGATTCATCACGACACGACACGAAGCGACACGAAGAGAGCGAGCGCCACGTGAGAGGTCTCATCGT
>CAZHGG010000980.1:0-2793 GCA_964531755.1 uncultured Polyangiaceae bacterium | reverse complement strand
CGCCCCCGCCGCCGCCGGTCGAGGCCGCGGTCGACGCGCTCCCCGCGTGCGAGCCGCTGCTGCCCCCCACGCGGCCCCCGGCGGGCGATCCGACGGCGCTGTCGTTCCTCCTCGCCGGCGTCACGCTCGACTACGGGCGCGCGGGCGAGGGCTACGACCTCGACGGGCTCTGCACGTGCCCCGGCGCCCCCGCATGCACGCTCGCCGCGAACCCGTCGCCCGCGTGCGACAGCCCGCGCGGCGTCGACAACGTCCTCGGCCCGCTGCTCACGTCGACCCTCGCCCTGTTCCCGGGCCGCGGCGAGTACACGGGCACCGACTACATCAAGGCGGGCAGCCAGAACATCCTCGTCCAGCTGCAGGGCTACAACGGCACCGACAACGACGACGCGGTGCAGGTCGGCGTGCTCGCCTCGCCCGGCATCCTCGGGCGCACCGACGCCGGCGGGCCCATCCCCAAGCTGGACGGCACCGACACCTGGCTGGTCGAGGACGACTCGGTGGTAGGCACCTCGTCCACGTTCCCGTTCGAAGCGCGCATCGAGGACCGCACGGCCTACGTGCGCGACGGCGTGCTCGTCGCGACGCTCGACGTCGACCTCCGCGTCGGCCTCTTCCGCGCCCGCGCGAAGGAGGCCAAGCTCGTAGGGAAGCTCTTCCGCGAAGGGTCGCGCATGCACCTCCGCGACGCGTTCCTCGCGGGGCGCGTGCTCGCCGCCGACCTGCTCACGGGCCTGGAGGTGCTGCGCTCGCCGCTCACGCTCCAGCCCCTCTGCCGGCAGGAGCCGCTCTACCTCGAGGCGAAGCGGCGCATCTGCGAGGCGATGGATCTCCCGGGGACTCGCGCCGACGACGGGCGGGGTGTGCCCTGCCGCGCGATCTCGCTCGCGCTCCGGTTCTCCGCGATCACGGCGACCGCAGGCCCCGTCGTCTCGGCCGCGCAGCCGAGACCGTGCGGCACCGACTGGTTCGACGACTGCCCGCAGTGACGTCGCGCGACGCTACTTGCGTGTATACCGCATGCGATGCACGGGCAGCCCGTCGGCGATGGCCCGGTGCTCGCGCGGGCTGCGCGCGCCGTAGGGGTTGTCGGCCAGCCACGGCGACCCAGGCGCGTCGCCCGCGGGGGTGAACGCCCCGTGGGCCGTGATCGCGGCGGCGTAGGCGACCGCGCGCTCCTCGACGTCGGTCTGGACGAACAGCTCGCCGCCGGGCTCGAGCAGGCGCGCCACCTGGTCGAGGAAGGCGTCGCCCATCACGAGGCGCTTCTCGTGGCGCTTCTTCCACCACGGGTCGGGGAAGTGCATGAACACGCGGCGGACGCCGCCGGTCGGCGCGAGCCGCGGGAGGGCCAGCTTGGCGTCCTCCGCGAAGACCCGACAGCGCGCTCCGAGACCGTGCTTCGCGAGCCGCTGGTCGACGATCGTCGCCCACTTGCGGCGCACCTCGAGGCCCACGAGGCCGGCCGTCGGGGCGGCCAGCGCGCGCTCGAAGAGGAAGCCGCCGCGGCCGGGGCCGATCTCGAGCTCGAGGGTCTCGCCGGTGACGAGGGCTGCGAGCGGCACCTCCTCCCCGTCGGGGAGCTTTGGGCAGTCGGCGTAGGGGTTCATGGCGAGACCTCGTCTTCGGCTCGGGCTCGCCATCGACCTTCGTTCGCCCCTTCGGGGCTCACCTTCAGGTTCTTGCTCGGCGTCATGGCTTCTCATGCAGTATGCACGTTTATCGCGCGCGCTGCGGAAGCCCGTCTACACGAGTCGGGGCACGGATGTCATGCAGCGCTGAGCGGCGCACGCCGCAGAGGCCGCCGAATCCCGCGCGCGCGGCGTGGCACGACGTTCGCTATGCTCGCGTTCCGCATGGAACGAAGCGCCCTCACCACCGCCGGGTCGGCCGCGCTAGCCTTGCTGCTCGCGAGCGCCTGCACGCCGCCCAGCACGCCCTACCGCTACACGGGCCTCACGCCGGCGGCCAAGCCCCTGCCGTTCGACGGCCGCACGGCGCCCGACGGCTCGCTCCGGCTCTCCGGCACGCTCGCCGCCGGCGACGTATACGAGAAGCCCTACGCCGAGCTCCACGACACCGCGCTCAAGGTGCCGGAGATCACGTCGGAGGGCAGCCTCATGCTGGCGCCGGCGCGCGGCTTCGAGCTCGGCGTCCGCGGGTCGTACGCCGCCTACCGTTGGGCGCAGAACGCGACGACCGGCACGATGCCGGTGCCCAGCCGCGGCGGCACGTGGGGCTTCGGCCCGGAGGCTCACGGAGAGGTGCGCTTCGGGCGGACGCGGGCGTTCGGCCTCGGCTTCGGCCTGAACGCGCTGTGGAACAGCGTGCCCTTCGCCCAATGGAACCGCGTGGGCACCGACCAGGCGCAGTGCTCCCCCTCGGTGCCGTGTGCCGTCGATCAGAACGGGGTGAGGTACGCGCTCTTCACCGAGTCGCGCGAGACGCACCTCACGTTCCAGGGCGCGGTGGTGCCGAGCTACGCGTTCGGCACGGCGGGCGAGTACGGGCACCTGTTCCTCTCGCTAGGCTTCACCACGGGCTTCCAGAACGACGGCTTCACGAACAAAGCCCAGAACGGCAGCACGATCGAGTCGAGCGGGCTCTTGTTCGTGCCGGCGGTGGGCTACGGCGCGCACCTCTTCGACCTCGTGAGCGTGTCGGCGATGGTCTACAAGCCCCTCACCAGCTTCGACTCGCCCGTGCAGTACGGCGCAGGTGGCCTGCTCACGCTGGGCGTCGACTTCGAGCTGTGGGAGGGGCGCGAGCGCAAGTGGCGCAAGCGCACCCGTC
>CAZHGG010000979.1:0-2799 GCA_964531755.1 uncultured Polyangiaceae bacterium | reverse complement strand
GCCATCGGCGCCCTGCGCGAGCCGAAGGTCGCGCTGAACGACCGCGGCGCCCGCTCGAACCTCGACCCGGCGAAGTGGACGCGGCGCACCCTCGACGTCGTCGACCCCACGAACCCGAACGCCGGCGCGGCTCCGCAGAAGGTGCTCCGCGTCACGTTCCCGTACGACGATCGCGCGGTCGTCACGAACAAGCTCGCGCGGGCGAGCTCGCTCGGCGTCACGATGCTCGCCGACGACTACGGGCCGCACGCCGACGCGCTCAAGCAAGACTGCAGCGACGACAAGAAGACCGACACCGACTCGCTCTGGTTTCACTTTCAGCCCCAGAGCGCTGCCTGCAAGGCGCGGATCGCGAAGGAGCAGGCCGCGGTCGACGCCGAGACGCGGCTGCTCGGGCGCCGCGAGGGCGTGGTCGGCGCGAAGGAGGTCGCGCGGTGGTTCGTGCCGGTGGTCGCGAAGCTCGACGCACCGAAGACCCCCGACAAGGACTACTCGCCCGAATACGACCGGCTGTTCGGGCTCGCGCAGGACAAGGGGCAGCTCGTGGTCTACGCGTTCCTCGGCGTCGACGCCGAGGTGTCCGACCCGAACGATTCGCTCGCGAAGGAGGGCGCCAAGTTCCTCCGCACCATGCTGCGGGCGCAGCCGAATTTCCGCCCCACCAAGACCGAGCCCTACGCGGCGCTGCTCGACCTGTTCGTCGACGGCAAGAAGCTCGAGGGCGTCACCTACGACAAACTCCTCGGCTGGATCATCGACGACACGCCGATGCCGGCCGAGGTGGGCGGCGACTCCGCGAAGAAGCTCGCGCTGCGCAAGCAGGCCCTCGAGCGGCTCACCGAGCGCTGGATCTACTGGGATCTCCCCATCACGGTGAAGAGCGCGGCCGGCGAGAAGAACGTCACCGTGCAGGTGCGCTCCTACTACGGCTACGAGGACGGCTCACCCGAGGCGCGGCAGCACGCCCAGTGGCGCTACCTCGAGGCCATGTGGCACGGCGACGTGTTCCTCTACAACGGCCACTCGCACTTCGGCCACGGCCCGCTGGAGCCCACGCTCTACGGCCCGCAGAACTTCAACGACCGCTACCAAATCATGATGGTGAACAGCTGCGTGTCGTTCAACTACTACCACCAGGACTTCTTGGAGAAGAAGCCGGGCGGCTCGAAGAACCTCGACATGGTCGTCAACGGCCTGCCCTCGTGGGTGTACGACGGCGGCGTCGCGATGGGCCGGTTCCTCACTGGGCTGCTCGACGGCAAGCAGCGCTCGTACCGGGCGCTCCTCGAGAGCATGCGCCTCGACATGCCCTGGGGCGAGCGCGGGTACGACCCCATGCGCGTGGTGGACGGCGAGCTCGACAACGAGTTCTCGCAGGCGCGCACGCCGCTCGTGGTGACCGTGCGCCCGCCCGTCTACTGAGCGCGCGCCCCACGCGGCGCTACCGGGCGGCGAGGTGCGGGATGTGCACGCCGCGCTCCCGGGCGGCGCGCTCGGCCTCTGCGTAGCCCGCGTCGGCGTGGCGAACCACGCCCATGCCGGGATCGCTCGTGAGGACCCGCTCGAGGCGCGCGGCCGCCTCGGGCGTGCCGTCGGCGACGACGACCATGCCGGCGTGGAGGCTCATGCCCATCCCCACACCGCCGCCGTGGTGGAAGCTCACCCAGCTCGCGCCGGCCGCCGTGTTGACGAGGGCGTTCAGGATGGCAAAGTCGGCGATCGCGTCGGAGCCGTCGCGCATGGCCTCGGTCTCGCGGTTGGGCGAGGCGACGCTGCCGCAGTCGAGGTGATCGCGGCCGATCACGATCGGCGCCTTCACCTTGCCCGTGCGCACGAGCTCGTTGAACGCGAGGCCCACCTTCATGCGATCGCCGTAGCCCAGCCAGCAGATGCGCGACGGCAGCCCCTGGAACGCGACGCGCTCCTCCGCGAGCGAGAGCCAACGCTGCAAGTCTTCGTCTTCTTTCATGATTTCGCGCACACACGCGTCGGTCACGCGGATGTCTTCGGCGTCCCCCGAGAGCGCGACCCAGCGGAACGGCCCCTTGCCCTCGCAGAACAGCGGCCGAATGTAGAGCGGCACGAAGCCCTTCACGTCGAACGCGCGCGCGCAGCCGCCCTCGACCGCGCACGCCCGGATGTTGTTGCCGTAGTCGAAGACCTCGGCCCCGCGCTCCTGGAACCAGAGCATCGCGTCCAGCTCCTCCGCCATGCTGCCCTTCGAGCGCTCGACGTAGCCCTCGGGATCCTCCGCGCGCAGCTCGGCCGCCTCGGCGAGGGAGAAGCCGGCCGGCACGTAGCCGTTCAGCGGATCGTGAGCGCTGGTCTGCTCGGTCACGAGGTCGGGCACCACGCCCCGACGCACGAGCTCGGGGTAGATCTCCGCGGCGTTCCCGAGGACCGCCACGCTGATGGGCTGGTCGCTCTCGACGGCCCGCTCGATGCGCTCGAGGGCGCGGTCGAGGTCGTCGATCCGGACGTCGACGTAGCGCGTGTCGATGCGCTTTTGGATGCGCGAGGCGTCGACCTCCACCGCGAGGCAGGAGAGCCCCGCCATCGTGGCCGCGAGGGGCTGCGCCCCGCCCATGCCCCCGAGGCCCGCTGTGAGCACCCACCGCCCGCGCGCCCCGCCAGCGCTCGGCCCTCCCGCCTTCTTCGCGTCGTAGGCCTTGCGGGCCGCCACGAACGTCTCGTAGGTGCCCTGCAAGATGCCCTGCGTGCCGATGTAGATCCACGAGCCCGCGGTCATCTGGCCGTACATCGTGAGGCCGAGGTGCTCGAGGCGGCGGAACTCCTCCC
>CAZHGG010000978.1:0-2801 GCA_964531755.1 uncultured Polyangiaceae bacterium | reverse complement strand
CGAGGTGTCGCCTTGAACCTCCAAGTGAGCCCCAACGGGGCGAACGATGGTCGAAGGCGAGCCCGAGCCGAAGGCGAGGTGTCGCCTTGAACAGCTCTGCCGAGGGCTGCTAGCTTCCGCGCGCGGCGAGGCGCCTGGCCCCGCCGAGGAGACGATCGAACGTGAAGACGGCGTGGCTCTTCCCCGGCCAAGGGGCACAAAGCGTGGGTATGGGTCGTCAGCTCCACGAGGCCTCGGCGGCGGCGCGCGAGGTGTTCGCAGCGGCCGACGCGGCGCTCGGTGAGCCGCTCTCGACGATGATCTTCGAGGGGCCGGAGGAGGCGCTCACCCGCACGGCGAACGCGCAGCCCGCGATCGTCACCACGAGCCTCGCCGTGCTGGCCGCAGTGCGGGAGCGGTGGCCCAGCCTGCCGCGCCCGAGCTACGCGGCAGGCCACTCGCTCGGCGAGTACTCCGCCCTCGTCGCGGCCGAGGCGCTCGCGCTCCCCGACGCCGTGCGCCTCGTCCGCGCGCGCGGCCTGGCGATGCAGCAGGCCGTCCCCGAAGGCGCCGGCGCCATGGCGGCGATCATGGGCCTCGACGGCGAGGCGCTCGAGGGGCTCTGCGCGCGCGCCGCCGCCGACACCGGCGAGACGGTCTCGTGCGCCAACTTCAACGCGCCGGGGCAGGTGGTCATCGCAGGCACCCAGGCGGCGGTCGCGCGGGCCTCCGCCCTCGCGTCGGAGGCGAAGGGGAAGGCGATCCCGCTCAAGGTGAGCGCCCCGTTCCACTGCGCCCTCATGGCGCCCGCCGCGGCGTCCGTCGCCACCGAGCTCGACCGGGTGATGGTCAATTCTCTTGTCTTTCCGGTCGTGGCGAACGTCGACGCGCGGCCGAACCGCGACGCCTCGCGGGTGAAGGAGCTGCTCGTGCGGCAGGTCGACGGCGCGGTGCGCTGGGAGCAGGCCGTGCGCCTCATGCACGCGGAAGGCGTCACGCACGCCGTCGAGATGGGCCCAGGCAAGGTGCTCGCGGGGCTGTTGAAGCGCATCGCCAAGGACGTGAAGGTGCTCAGCGTGAGCGATCCGGCGGGCGTGGAGGCGGTCGGCCCGTTCCTCGAGCTCGCCTGAGCAGCACAGAACTCCCGCCCCGCGTGGGGCGAGTGACCGAAGGAGACACGATGTTTCGACTCGACGGGAAGGTGGCGATCGTCACGGGGGGTTCGCGCGGCATCGGGCGCGCGTGCTCCGAGGCGCTCGCCGAGCAGGGCGCGACGGTGGTGGTGAACTACGTGCGCGGCGAGGCCGCGGCGAACGAGGTGGTCGAGGGCATCGTCGCCCGCGGCGGCAAGGCCGAGGCGGCCGCGTTCGACGTCGCCGACACGAAGGCCACCGAGGCCGCCATCGAGGCGATCGCCAAGCGGCACGGGCGCCTCGACGTGCTCGTCGCGAACGCCGGCATCGCCATCGACGGCCTGCTCCTGCGCCTGAAGGACGAGGACGTGACCCGCCTCTTCGACGTGAACGTGAAGGGCACGCTCGCCTGCGCCAAAGCCGCCACGAAGGTCATGATGCGCGCCAAGACCGGGCGCATCATCGTCGTGTCGAGCGTCATCGCCGAGATGGGCAACGTGGGGCAGACCGCGTACGCCGCGACGAAGGCGGCCCTCCTCGGGGTCACCAAGTCGATCGCCCGGGAGTTCGCCTCGCGCCAAGTCACCGTGAACGCGATCACGCCCGGCTTCATCGAGACCGACATGACCCACGCCATGCCCGAGGCCATGAAGGAGCAGGTGCTGAAGGCCATCCCGCTCGGGCGCATCGGCGCCGCCGCCGACGTGGCCGCGGCGTGCGCGTACCTCGCGAGCGACGAGGCCGCGTACGTCACGGGCCAGGTGCTGCGGGTCAACGGCGGCATGTACGTCTGAGGCGCCGCCGGGCCGCGTCTCATCGGCGTCCAAAAAACGAGGTTCCCATGCCGCCGAATTGAGGTAGAACGCCCACGTTCACTTGGTGCAGCGCACCAAGCGGCCATCCACCCGGCTCTGCGAGCCTGGCGCGCCCCGAGCTCTTTCGAGGCAGGCGCCCCACTGACTTCCCCGTTTTCCCACCTCTTCGTAAGAAGCATCGACCCCCGAGGGCACGAAATGGCTCAGGACATTCCCAGCGAAGTCAAGCGCATCATCAAGGAGCAGCTCGACGTCGACGACAAGGACATCAAGCCCGAATCGACGTTCATCGAAGATCTCGGCGCGGACTCCCTCGGCCTCGTGGAGCTCGTTCTGGCGTTCGAGGAGGCGTTCGAGATCGACATCCCGGACGAGGACACCGAGAAGATCCGCACCGTCCAGGACGCGATCGACTACATCGAGAAGAACGCCAAGAAGTAGGGCGTTCCCTCGCGCCGCCACGCTCCGTGGCGAGCAGCGGGCCCCGCGGGCGCACGACGGCTAGGCGCCGCGTGCGCCCGTCGCGCGTTCGGTCGCTTGCGTTCGCGTGCGCCTGGACGTATCTCGCACCGAAGCGCCTCCGCCCCACCCACCTGGCCGCGCCTGCACCGCGCCGCCGTTACCGCCATCTCACGCCTTCTGGCCCGAGGGAGCACATGGAAAGAGTCGTCATCACAGGCGTCGGCCTCATCACCCCGGTCGGCATCGGCACCGAGCCCACCTGGAGCGCCCTCCTCGAGGGGAAGAGCGGCGCCGGCCCCATCACGCTCTTCGACGCGTCCCAGTTTCGCGTGCGCATCGCGGCCGAGGTCAAGGGCTGGGACCCCCTCGGCGCGGGCTTCATCGAGAAGAAGAAGCTGAAGGAGATGGACCG
>CAZHGG010000977.1:0-2802 GCA_964531755.1 uncultured Polyangiaceae bacterium | reverse complement strand
GTCGCCCGCTGCGCGAGCTCAGCGGTACGCGTCGAGCGAGCGCCGCAGCATCCCCAGCACGCGAGCCCCTAGCTCCGCCCCGCGGAAGGGGCGCGCCAGGTAGTCGTCGCACCCGCACGCGTACGCCTGCACGATCTCGCGCGGGCACCGCTTCGACGACACGAACAGCACCGGCAGGCGCCCAGGGCGATCGGCGCGGAGCTTCTGCGCCAGCGCGCGCGCGCCCTCCCCGGGGAGCGCAAAGTTCACCACCGCCGCGTGCAGGGGGCCCCGCTCGGCGAGGGCCGCGGACTCGCTCGCGAAGGGCACCACGTCGAGCCCCTGCGAGCGCAGCGTGTCGTTCAGCTCGGCCAGCGTGCTCGCGTCGTGATCCACCAGGGCGATGCGGATGCCCGGCGTGCGCAGGCTGCGGGGAGGCGCCTCGTCGGCCTCCTCCGGCGGGGTGGACGGCGCCGAGGGACGCGCCGACGGGTGGCTGCTCGAGCCTCGCGAGCTGGGCGGCGCCGTCAGGTGCTCCACGTGCGCCCACTCGCGCTCCGCGAAGCAGAGCACCGTGCGGTCGCCGCGCCGGCAGCCGACCGCCGCCGTGGCCGTGAGCGCGCGACGGTCGCTCGCGAGCTCGAGCTCCACGAGGACCCACTCGCCATCGCCCACCTCGGCCGCGGCCGGCGCCGGCAGCTCGTGCTCCCCGGCTTGGTCCGCGAGGATCGCAGCCAGACCGGCAGGGCTCTCGAACCGCAAGTGAATGCTGCGCATGAGCAGCCCCTTGATAGCGCATCGGCCTCGCTGCGCAACCTCTCCGCGCGCGGAAGATGGCCGGGGCCGCGCACGCTCGCCGACACCTCGGCGGAGCGGGCGGGCGAGGAGGCGCGTGAACGTGGCCGTTTGCCCGGCAATTCTCCCGTGGTAAGGGTCCAGGGGCGATGGGCATGAACGTCAAGAGTGTGGGCCTCGTCATCACCCTGCTCGCCTCCCTGTCGGAGGCGCTCGGTACCTGTCAGAAGTCGAACCCGCAGGGCGAGGTCGTCAAGGACAAGCCCGAGATCGCGGACGTCAAGGTCGAGGGCATCGACACGAGCTCCCTCACCGCCCGCGAGAAGAAGGAGTTCTCCACCTACGTCTCCGAGCTCCTCTCGCCCTGCTCGAGCGTGCCGGTGCCGATCGCCCAGTGCGTGAACGAGAAGCGCGCGTGCGCCAAGTGCCTCCCCGCCGCGAAGTACGTCCTCAAGGGCGTGCGCGACGGCATGACGCGCGAGCAGGTCGAGAAGGCCTACAAGAACCGCTTCGACGCCGAGCAGGTGAAGAACGTCGCGCTCGATGGCTCCCCGTCCAAGGGGCCCGACGCCGCGCCGATCGTCATGGTGGAGTTCGCCGACTTCGAGTGCCCCCACTGCGGCTTCATGGCGCCGCTCCTCGACAAGGCGTGGGAGGAGCACAAGGCGAACGTGAAGTTCGTCTACAAGTTCCTGCCGCTCTCCGGCCATGTCCACGCCGAGCCCGCCGCGCGCGCGGCGATCGCGGCCATGAACCAGGGCAAATTCTGGGAGATGCACCAGAAGATCTACGCGAACCAGCAGCACCTCGAGCAGGGCGACCTCGACCTCTACGCGAAGGACCTCGGCCTCGACATCGGCAAGTTCAAGGCCGACATGATCGCACCCGCAACGAAGGACCGCCTCGACCGTGATCGCAAGCAGGCCGACGCCCTCCAGGTGAAGGGCACGCCGACCATCTACATCAACGGCCGGGAGTACGACATGAAGACCGAGCTCGCCGAGTGGTTCTCACAGGAGCTCGCGTCGATGGGCGGGGCCGCGCCCGCCGCGTCGGCGCCCACTGACGCAGGCGCCCTGCTCCTCGTGAAGGGCGACGGCGGCAAGGCGCAGGGCGGCGGCAAGGATCCAGGCCCCCACAAGTGAGCGCCGCGGCGAGCGACGCGTGAAGGTCATCTCCGACGGCTGCGGGTGCTTTCCTTCGGGCAGGCACTACCCGGGCATCGCGCACCTCTTGCGGGTCAGCGTACGAGGCCTCGTCGAGGAGCTCGGGGCGGAGACGCCGTGGCACGACGTCCCCATCGCCATGCTCGACGTCGAGACCACGGGGCGTGACTCGGGCCAGGACCGCGTCATCGAGCTCGGCATCGTGGTCGGTCGCGCGGGCGAGGTCGTTGTAAAATACAACTGGATGATCAACCCGGGCCGCCCCATCGCGCCCGATGCGGAGGAGGTCCACGGCATCTCCGACGCCGACGTGGCCAACGCGCCGCCCTTCGAGGCCATCGCCCACGAGGTGCAGCGGGCGCTCGAGGGCTGCGTGCCGGCGGCCTACAACGCCGCGTTCGACCGCGCGTTCCTCCACGCCGAGTTCGCGCGCGTCGCGGCGGGCGCGGCCGCGGTCGCTCAGAGAGGCCCCGTCGCGCCGGCGCTCCGGCGCGAGGTGGAGTGGCTCGATCCGCTCGTGTGGGCGAGGGAGCTCCAGAGCGATCAGAGGTCGCGCACCCTGGTCGACGTGGCCGCGCGGCTCGGGGTCAAGCTCGACAACGCGCACCGCGCGAGCGACGACGCCGAGGCGGCGCTGCATGTGCTCTACCGCCTCGGCCGCGACGCGCGCGTCCCGCACGTGTACGGCGCGTTCCTGCAGGAGCAGCGCAGGCTCTCGCTGATGCAGGCGGACGAGCGCCGCATGTGGCGCGGCCCCTGAGGCGAGGCCTCCAGCCGCCGCCGCGTCCCCGCGCCGCCCGCCTCGGCCGACCGTGTGGGCGTCAGAAATACGTGTAGCCTACATTGCCGCCCACGACGACGC
>CAZHGG010000976.1:0-2802 GCA_964531755.1 uncultured Polyangiaceae bacterium | reverse complement strand
CACCTCGAAATAGTCGCACTGAGCCGCGGAGAGGGCGCCGGCTGTCGCGCCGACCGCCCCGTCGTCGACCTTGGTCGTGCAGCTCACGATGCCGATCAAGAAGAGCGCGGACCCCAGCCCCATGCCAATGCGATTCACCTTCGCTCGATGCGTCATGATTTCCCCCAGCCCGTTGAATCACCAGACGAAGTGCCCGGCAGCCGAGGAGCGACAGGCGACGCACTCCCCCACAGTGACTCATGAGAAGCCTCGCGCGTCTCTCGAGCAATCGGTTTCCGCCGGCGCGCGATTTCTTTCGCGAACGTCAGGTTCGTCGCTCGAAGCGCCTCCCCCCGTATCCTTGCTCGGTCCCGTTCGACGCCTATCTCGTCAACGGCTCGAACGGCGAGAGCATCTGCGGAAACGGCGACAGCGGCGCGCCGATCTGGGGCGGTGCCAATGGCGAGGACGTTCGAGCGCGTCACCGGCCGTGTCCTCAACGACTCCAACCTTTGGCCGTTCAACTGCTACGGGGGCGCGCTCGAGAAGTGCAATCGGTACGGGCGCACTCCGTGGGAGACGAAGAACGAGACCCGCGGGACCGAGACCCGCGCGCGATCGATCGCGGAGTACCACCAGGCGTGCACGCGAATGGTGCGCGCCGACTACTGCGGCGACGGCCAGACGCACACGCAGGGCGAGGGCACGCTCATCGACATCTACGACAACCTGGGGTTCAACACGCGAGGCACGCTCGGCGCCTGGCTGGTTCACGGAGGCCGAGTGGTCCACCGACGGCGCGTGGTGCATCCACCACACGCGCTGGATGCCAACCTCCTCGTCGACTGTGGCCGACAACAACAGCGCCGCGAAGAACCCCGCCTGGGCGTACATCCAGTCGCACTGCCCCGAGCGGATCGCCGTCAACCCCTGGCCGGGCCACACCCCGAGGCCGTGCGGCAGCGCGAGGAGCCGGCGGGGAGCGGCTATACAATGCCGGACCAGACGAAGCGCTCGCTCCTGATCAGCCGGAGCCCGCTGTACAAGCATTAGGAAGTGTCGCCGGCGACGTCGCCGAGCCGGCCTACGGCAGCGACGCCCCCGTCGCGCGATCCACTCCCACGCTCTTGGAAGGCCCCGGCGCGAACGTCCCCGCGTCGCTGCCCCCGTCGGGCAGCGCGTTGTCGGGCGCGTAGCTCCACGTGCCCCCGGGCGCGCGATCCGGCGCGCTGTCGTACGTGGCGGTCCCTCCGGCCTTCACGAAGAGCCCGAAGGTCGCCATCCGCCCGCGCGCGCTCTCGCGCACCTCGCCGGGCGACGCGCCGCCGAGCGAATACGGGCTCTTCGCCTTGAAGGTGTCCTTGCCGCCCACGTTCACCAGCGCGCCGAGCCCGTTGGAGTTGCCGCAGCCCATCGAGAGCCCAGGGCCCGCGTACGCGTCGTCGCCGCCCTCGTCGAGGTGCACCGATACCGAAAAATCGTGGCCCACGCCGATGGACGTCGCGGCGATGGGGAACGTCGGGTTGTACCGGTCGTTCCCCGCGCCCTCGTGGAAGAACGTCATGCCGAGGTGGGCGGCGCTGCCCTGGACGTACCAGAGGCCCTCGTAGGTGTCGTCGCCGCTCCCGTCGAGGAGCATGCCGAACCCGAGGAAGCCGCTCGCCTGCGCGAACACGCTCGCGGTGTACGTGTCGTTGCCCTTGGCGTCGCGGAGGATCCCGAGGCCGCCGAGGAGGCCCACGCCCTCCGCGACGGTGTCGAAGCGACGGCCCATGCCGCACCCCTGCGCCATGGACGTGTTGCCCTTGCCGGGGAGCTGCGCGGAGGCGTAGAGCGGATCGCCGCCGAGCGCCGGATCGCCCGGGTTCACGAAGTAGGCGTCGTCGCCGTCGAGGTCCACCAGCGCGCCAACGCCCTGGGTGAACCCGAAGCCTTGCGCCTCGTTGTAGGCGCGGTACGCGTCTTTGCCGGCCCGGTCGAGCAGGAGGCCCACGCCGAAGCCGCTCGCGCCCTGCGAGAGCGTCTCGGCGGCGTAGGTGTCGTCACCGCCGTCGTCGAAGAGCACGCCGACCCCGAGCACCCCCGCGCCCTGCGAGACCGCGAGCGACCTGTACGTGTCGTTGCCCGCGCCGAGATCGTAGAGCAGGCCCACGCCGAGCACGCCCGAGCCCTGCCGCCCGACACGCGACTTCGTACGCCCACCGGAGCGCCCGGCCTCGTCGCTCACGAGGCGCGTGCCGACCTTGTCGGCGTCGTTCGGCTTCTCCACGTAGGCGTACGTGTCCTTGCCGGCCAGATCGATCGCGACCGAAATGGGGAGCGCGAGCGTGCCGGCCGCGATCGGCGCGCGGTAGACGTCGTCGCCGCCGGTGTCGAGGAGGAGCGCGGGGGCGTCCGTCGACGGCCCGTAGGTGTCGTCCCCCTTCCCGCGGAGCACGATCGCCCCGAGCGGGGTCTCGACGTCGACGCTGGGCAGCTCGAGGCCGCGAAAGCGCTCGAGCTTCGCCGCCTCGATCGCCGTCGCGACCTGCGTGGCCGCGGCGGTCATCGACGCGAGGTCCACGCTGTCGAGGGCGGCGAGGAACGGCGGATCGAGCTTCAGCGCCCGCGAGCCGATGATGAAGCTGGGGAGCTGCGCGAGGGTGTCGAGCAGCTTGGCGTCCTCGGTGGAGCGCGCCGCGACGACCGCGCGCGACGCGTGGGCGAGCGTGACCACGACGGGCGCGAGGGCCCGCTGGAGCTCGAGCGGGACGCCCGCGACGGCCGCCCCGAGCGCGGCGCGGTCGGCCGCGCCCCCCTCGACCGTGATCGCCTCGGCGAGCG
>CAZHGG010000975.1:0-2804 GCA_964531755.1 uncultured Polyangiaceae bacterium | reverse complement strand
GAGCTCGCCACCCCGGATGGCCGCGTCGAGCCGCGCGAAGACGACCGCCGGCAGCGGCTCACCCCGCCAGTCGAGGCTGAGCACGGGCGCGGGCTTGCCGCTCTCGGCGCGCCCCATCGCGACGTGGGCCTCACCGTCGCCGCGCGCCCCTTCGAGGAGCGCGGGCAGGGCGGCTCGGACCGCGTCGAGCGCCGGCGCGAGCACGACGCACGCGTCGACCTCCACGGGCTCGCGGGTGCCGGTCGCGTGCATCCCGCACGCGACTCGCCCTCCCTCCGCGGCCACGTGGAGGCGCGCGCGCGTGCGGTAGCTGGCGGCCGTCGGCGCCGCCACCGTCGAGAGCGTGGCGTCGGCGAGCGCCGCGGGGAGGCTCGCGCGCACGAAGGCGCGGTGGGCCTCCTCCTGGGCGGCCCGCGTGAGGTGCATGAAGTCGCACGCGCCGCACGCGGCGAGGTGCCGGCACGGGAGGTCTCCCGCCGTCCGACGATCGGGTGAGGCGTGGAGCACCCGCAGGACGCGTCCCCGCGCGGGGCGACGCGAGAAATCAACGGCCGCCGAGAGCACGTCGCCCGCGGCGGCGCTCGGGACGAAGACCGCCCGGCGCTGCCCTTGCCGCTCTACGTGCGCGACCCCGGCGCCGCCGGGGGCGAGCGACTCGATGGTGAGCTGGCACGGGATCTCGACCGCCGCGCCTCGGCCACGCGGGGGTCTCAGGGGGCGCACGCGAAGATGGCGTAGCCGCCTACCGGCTTGTTGATGTCGAGGCGCCCCGCGGTGCTCCACGCGACCGCGACGCGGTTGCCCGAGGTCGTGACCGCGACCTTGCCGCCGTCGACCTTGGCGATCGACGGGATGCGGCTGTCGCGGAGGAACGAGACGGCGTGGGGGGGCTCGAACGGCACGGGCGAGGTCGTGACGCGATCGTAGGCGACGAGCGACACCTCGCCCCGACGAAGGACGGCGATGAGCGCGCGATCGCCGCTGATGGCGATGTCGCCGGACGTGGCGTCGCCGATGCCTTCCACCGCGATGGACGCGTCGCCAACGCGCTCGGCGCCGTCGTAGGCGTAGAGGTCGACGGGGGAGCCCTCGGACGTCGACGGGGCGATGACGAGCGTGCGCTTGCCCACGACCGCGAGCGAGGCCCACCCGACGCCCTCCGTGACGGTCACCGCGGGCGCGCTCGTGAATTTCGTGAGGTCGTTCGTGGCGTCGATCGACTTCAGGCGGAGCACGCCCTCGCCCTTCGGCGTGGGCGCGGCGCCCGTGTCGCGGCCGGCGTCCGAGGAGGCGTCGGCGCCCGCGTCTGCGGGGGGCGGCGGCGGAGGCGTGGTGCCGCCGGCGCCGAGCGACAGGAACGACAGGGACTTGTCGCCCGCGATCCACGCGCCCGTGGCGGTGCCGCCGCCGAACTTGCCGTGACGCTCGGAGGCGTCGAGATCGACCCCGACCACGGCCGCGACGCCGGCTTGCCCGTTCTGCACGTAGGCGAGCACTGGCGTGGGCCCGTTCTGGAACAGCGCGTGCCCTTGCGAGAGCGAGGTCGTCACGCCGAGCGAGCCGTAGCGACCAAAAGCGTTAATGATTCCAGACGGATCAGTCGTGAAGACGTCGACCCCACCGATGCTCCCGCACGGGGGGTGCGACAGCACGACGGTGCCGCCCGCCGGGCCGAGCAGCAGCGCGGCGCTGTCGGTCTGGGAGGGCGCGGACTCGGCGCAGTAGTCGCGGACGAGGCCGCCGTTCAGGCGCGGGCTGACGAGGGGGGCGAGGGCGCCGCCGCCCGCGTCGAGGGGCAGGAGCGTCAGCCGCGCGTTGCCCTCGTTGTCGACCTCGCGGTACGCCACCAAGAAACCCTCCGCGGTGGCGGCGATGGCGGGCCCCGAGACGCTCTCGCCCGTCGCGGCCAGCGCGTTGCCGAGGGGGCCGGCGCCGAGGAGCGCGAGCGAGCAGCCGGCGCCGAGCTTCGTGCTGTCGCGCGAGGGCACGCAGCGCGCGGCGGAGCACTGGGCCTCTGCGCCGCACGCGCCCGTGCGGGTGGCGAGGGCGTCGAGCGGCACGCGGATCTCGCGCTCGACGCTCAGGTCGACCTCGACGCACCCGGAGGCCACCACGCCGCAGTCTTCGCCGCGCGCCACCGCGGCGAACGCGTAGACGCCCTTCTTCAGGTCGCCCACGGGGGGAGGCGTCGCGTTGCCCTTGCGGAAGGCCATGCGAAAGATCGTGCCGTCGAGCGGCATGCCGGCCGCCATCACGGGCTTGATGGCCTGGCAGTACCCCTCGGAGAAGCCGCCGATCTCGAACCACGCGGTCTGCCCGGCCACGCTCTGCGGGACCTCGAGATCGAAGGTCACCTCCGGGTTGCCGCGGCACGAGAGCCCCACGCTGAGCGCGACGCCGAGCGCGCACCACCGCGCGGTCGCGCGGAGGCGAGGCCACGTTCGGCGCGCGGCGTGGGTCATCGGCCGCCCCTCACAGGCTCTCGCGGATGGCCTTCAGCTCTCCCGGCTTGACCGTGATGGTCATCGACTTCTTCTTGCCGCCGGCGGTGAGCGAGAGCGCGTGATTCCCGGAGGGGACCGAGCGGTTGTAGACGTTGCCGGTGGCGATCACGCCACCATCCAGCCTCACTTCTTCGCACTTCGGGAAGCAGACCACCGTGAGCTGACCCGGCCCGCCCGCGGTTGGCGCGGCCGTGGGCTTCGGCGTCGGGGCGACGGGCGTGGGCCCGGGCGTCGGCGTGGGCCCGCCCAGCGGCTTCGGCCCCGTCGGGGCCGTGGGGGCAGCGGTGGGGGCGGCGGTGG
>CAZHGG010000974.1:0-2807 GCA_964531755.1 uncultured Polyangiaceae bacterium | reverse complement strand
CGGCGCCCGACGCCGGCGCCAAGGGAGCCAAGCCCGCCTCGGCGAAGAAGAAGTAGTCGCGGCCTCGGTGGGTTGGGCAGGAAGCCGCGAGAAACGCCGTTCGCGAGGCGCCTTCGTTGGAAATTCTACGCCCCGCGAGAAAGCCGGGTAAGCTCGCTCGCATGGTGGCTCCGGCGTTCAATCGCTCCTTGCAGGTTGCCGTGGTTTTGGTCTCTGTCGTCGGCTCCGGGCCGGCCCTCGCGCAGCGAGCGGGCCAGGCCCAGATTCGGCAGGCCCCCGATGGCTCGGTCTCCGCGGGGGCGCGCGCGCGCGCGAAGGCCCGCGCCGACGACTGCGCGGGGGCGCTCCCGCTGTTCGACGAGGCCATCCGCGTCACCATCGAGCCGACGCTCCGCCGCGACCGCGGCGCCTGCCACGACAAGCTCGGCAACGCCGCCGCGGCCGTCGAAGACTACCGCGCCTACCTCTACGCGCGGCCCGAGGGGGCCGACGCGAAGACCGTCGAGGAGCGCATCCAGGTGCTCACCGGCCAGACGGACGGCGGGGGCGCCAAGCGGGACGACGACAAGGGGGGCGGCGCGTCCGCGAGCGCGTCGCTGTCGATCAACGGCGAGGGCGCGTCCGCGAAGACGAGCAGCGGGGGCGACGGCGACAAGGCCGAGGGCAAGGGCGACGACGGCATCAGCTACGACGACTACGCAGCCCGCGTGAAGAAGCGCGACCAGGCGGACGGCTCGGCGGTGCGCACCGGCACCGGCGGCGCGTTCGGGTTCTACCTCTCGATCCGCGGCTTCCCGAAGCGCTTCCTCTCGTCGAGCGTGGGGTACAACGTGGGCGTCAGCCCGCGGTACTCGGTCACCTCGAACCTGGCGATCGTCGGGGAGCTCGGGTTCGCCGCGTTCGGGACGAAGGCGCGCGAGGCGGTCGGCGGCATCGCCCTGTGGGTCGGCGCGGAGCTCCGCGTGAAGCTCGACTCCTACGGCTCGAACGCGATCCTCCTGGGGCTCGGCCCCGGCTACGAGCGCTACGCCGCGCTCGATCGGGCCTCCCCGACCTTGTTCAACACCGGGCACATCCGCGGGCGCCTGGGCTTCCGCCACGTCTTCGGCGCGAACATGGCGCTCGACCTGTCGTTCGACCCGTCGGCGGTGTTCTTCGACGCGGGCCCCCAGACAGCCTCGGTCGACCCGCAGCTGCTCCTCGGCGGCACCGCCGCGTTCGTCGTCGGGTTCTGAGGGCTCAAGGTCTGACGCGAGGTCCCTCGTGGCGGCCTCAGACCTTCAGCCCGCGGCGCGGTCGGACGACCCGTCCAGGAGGCGCTCGCGCGCGAGCCGCCGCCGTCGCGCGAGCAGCGTCCCTGCGTACGTGACGAGACCCGCCGCCGCCGCGCTGGCCGGGCTGAACAGCAGCGTCCCGAGGAAGAGCTCGAGCGCGTAGTCCACGGGGCCGCGCGCCTCGAAGTCCTCGCGGTCGAGGTGGATGAACGCGCCGGTGCGCAGCCACGCGCCGAGCTGCACCTCGGCGACGTTGATGAACGGCGCGAAGATGGGCAGCGACACGTTCGACGCGACATAGGCGACGGCCGTGTCGAGGCGCAGCGGCACGCACAGGGCCATGACGAGGATGAAATGCAGCCCGTACAGCGGCGTCGTGCCCACCAGCACGCCGACGAAGACGCTCGCCGCCGCGCGCCAGGGCGTGAGCTCGCCGCCACGCAGTCGATGGTAAACTGCCTTAACTTTCTCCTGCTGAAAGAACGCGCGCGCTCGCGCGCGGACGCCGCGGGGGGCGCTGGACGGCGACGGCTCGCGCGGCGACGTCACGCGGGGGGCGGAGGCGGCGCGGTGCGCGTGCGCTCGAGCATGCGCAGGTAGAGCTTGGCCTGGGCGCTCTCGGGCTCCAGCTCCAGCGCGCGCTGCCACTGCGCGGCGGCGCCGTCGGTGTCACCGAGCGAGAGCAGGGTGATGCCGAGGCCGATGCGCGCGGGCACGTAGCCCTCGCGCGCCCCGATCGCGCTCTCGTACGCGAGCTTCGCCGACTGGTGGTCGCCGAGCTGCCGGTGGAGCACGGCCAGGCGCACGTGGAGATCGGCGAACCCCGGGCAGAGCTTCGTGGCGGTCTCGTACTCGCGCACGGCCTCGTGGAGCATGCCGGCGTCGGCGTACGCCTCGCCCACCTCCGCGTGCATGTTCGCGATCTTCCCGCGCGCGAAGGGCTCGATGGCGATGCCCGGCGCGACCTTGATCTTCGCGTAGATCTCCCGAGCGAGCTCGTACTTGCCGCGGTCGTTGTAGGTGACCGCCAGGTTGAGCGCCGCCTCGGTGTAGGCGGGGTTCAGCTCGAGCGCGCGCTCGAAGTGGTGCTCGGCGGCCACGAAATTCCCCCGCGCGTGGCAGATGACCCCCAGCATGTCGTGGACGTCCGCGTAGCGGTCGCACTCCCTCAGCACCTCGCGGAGCTGGCTCTCGGCCTGCTCGAACTCCTGCTTGGCGTAGTGCTCTCGTCCGAGCATGATGAGTTGCTTGACGCGGCCGGTGGACATGCGTGGTTCGCTCCCTCGCCCCCGCGGCTTGCGCCTCCCTCCGAGAGCGCCCTCTAAATAATCGGTTTCGGCGCCTGCGTCGAGCGCTGGGCGGCGGGCGGGGGGATTGCCACCGGGCCGAAGCCCGGCTAACCACAGCGGGTCGTGGGCGACCCTCCCCAAGAAGATCGGCTCGGACGCGCCGGCGAGGGCGCGCCAGCGGCCGCCTCGGACGAGGGGCACGAGGTCGCGGCGACGGCGCTCCCCCCGGTGGCGCCCGCGCGCG
>CAZHGG010000973.1:0-2813 GCA_964531755.1 uncultured Polyangiaceae bacterium | reverse complement strand
CGCGCGACCCGCCGGAGCACGGCGAGCTGCTGGTAGTCCTTCCTCCCGAAGAGCGCGGCGCAAGCGCCCACGACCGCGAAGAGCTTGGTGACGATGGTGGCGACCCCCTCGAAGTGCCCGGGGCGGAACGGCCCGCAGAGGTGCGCGGTGAGGCCGTCCACCCGCACGCGCGTGGCCTCGCCCGGCGGATACATCGCGTCGACCGAGGGGGCGAACAGCAGGTCGCAGCCCGCCCCCGCGAGCTTCGCCGCGTCGCCCGGCAGGTCGCGTGGGTAGCGCGCGAGGTCCTCGGTGGGCCCGAACTGCGTAGGGTTCACGAAGATCGACGCGACCACCAGGCCGCCGGGCCCCACGCGCGCCCGCCCCGCCCGCACGAGCGACAGGTGCCCGTCGTGGAGGGCGCCCATGGTGGGGATGAACGCCACGCCCGCGCCCCCGCGCCGCGCCCGCTCGCACGCTTCGCGGAGCGCCTCCGGCGACGTGGTCTCTTCGATGCCTGCTCGCGCCTCTCCCATGGCGGCGAGCTAGCAGGCGGTGGAAGCTCGCGTCAACGGCGCCGGCGTCGTGTGGTATCGCGTCGCGCGTGCCCCGCTTCGAGCCGCTCGCGTCCGCCGACGATCCCCGCTTCGCGCCCTACCGCGATCTGCGCGATCGCGACGCGCGCGCGCGCGGGGAGGAAGAGGCGGGGAACGAGGGAGGCCACGAGGGGAGCTTCATCGCCGAGGGCGAGGTGGTGCTGCGCGTGCTGCTCGGCCGGGCGCCGGAGCGGGTGCGCTCGGTGCTCTTGCTCGACAAGCGGCGCGCCGGTCTCGACGAGGCGCTCGGAGCGCTCGGCCCCGACGTGCCCGTTTACACCGCGCCGGAGGCCGTGATGAGCGCCGTGGTGGGGTTCCCGATCCACCGCGGCGTGCTCGCGCTCGCGTCGCGCGGGCCCTCGCGCGCGCCGAGCGCCCTGCTCGCGGGGCTGCCCGAGACGTCGCTGGTCGTGGGCGTGTGCGGCGTGACGAACCACGACAACGTGGGCGGCGTCTTCCGCAACGCAGCGGCGTTCGGCGCGGACGCGGTGCTCCTCGACGGCGCGTCGTGCGATCCGCTCTACCGCAAGGCGATCCGCGTGTCGGTGGGCGCCTCGATCGCCGTGCCCTTCGCGCGGGGCGGCGGCGAGCTCGCGCTCGTGCGCGGCCTCCTCGACGCGGGGTACGCCGTGTTCGCGCTCACGCCACGGGGGGCGCTCGACGTGGCCGCGCTCGCGCCGAGCGACGTCCCCGCGCGCTCGGCGCTCGTGGTCGGGGCCGAGGGCGCCGGGCTCGCGGCCGAGACGATGGCCCTCGCGCGCGGGCTCCGCGTGACGATGGCCCCGGGGTGGGACTCGCTGAACGTGGCGGTCGCGTGCGGCATCGGGCTGCACGCCCTGCGCGCCGCGCGCCGTGCCTAAGGCGGAGCCCAGTTCCGCCGATCCTGAATCGTCCGAAGGCGACGTGCACACGTAGCGGTCATCGCGCCCGGAAGCCCACGGCTCTCGTGAGAAGCCGAAGGCGGATCCGTGGGATTTCGGGCTCGATTCAAGTGAGCACCGGCCCAGCGAGCGCCGCGCTCGCCCTCAGTGCTTCGGGATGCCGCCGCGTGGGGGCACGTCGGGGATGCGCGCCGAGGCCGCGCGGTAGCGCTCTCGGAGGTCGTCGAACAGGTCCTTGCGGGTGCGCGCCAGATCGGTGAGCTCGCCCGGATCCGCCTCGAGATCGTAGAGGGTGAAGCGCGCATCTTTCCCGAACGCGGTGAGCTTGTACCGCCCGTGCACGAGGGCGCGCCGCCGCTCGTTGTACTCGTCCTCCGGCAGGTCGACCACGACGTCGCGCTGAGGGGTGGCGCCGCCGCGGAGCTCGCTCACGAGGCTCGCGCCGGGGAGGCCGGGCAGGGTGTCGGCCGGCGCGCCGAGCAGCTCCAGGAACGTCGGCACGAGATCCGCGTGCCCGCGCGGCGCGTCGATCACGCGCGGCGCCGCGTCCGGGAGCGCGACGAACAGCGGCACGCGCACGAGCGGCTCCCACACCTCGTGGGCGTGGCGATAGAAGCTGTGCTCGCCGAAGCCCTCGCCGTGATCGGCGGTGACGACGATGGCCGTGCGCGCCGCCCACGGCTGCGCCTTCACCCAGTCGAGCAATTTGCCAATCCAGAGGTCGGTGTAGAACACCTCCTCGTCGTACACGTCGCGCGCGGTCTTGCCGAAGTGGGTCGACTCGTCGTGCCTTTTGTACTCGTCGTGCGGGTCCATGTAGTGAAACCACGCGAAGAACGGCGCGCTCCCCTTGGACACGGCGCTCAGCATCTCGATCGCCATCGGCGTGAGCGCCTGGCTCGTGACGTACGGATCTTTGTTGTAGTCGAACGGGATGTTCGGCACGAGGCGCCAGTCCGAGAAGCCCTGTTCGAAGCCCGAGAGGCCCTTACCCATGTAGGCGTGCGCGTGGCCGCCCACGCACGGAGTGCCCTTCTCCTGGAGGCGCTCGCACATGAACACGTTCTCGTCGAGGTACTTGGTGAAGAAGCGGCCGGTGCGGGCCAGCTCCGACGGGTAGCGCCCCGAGAGCATGCCGGCCACGCTC
The DNA here is from genome assembly GCA_964531755.1 of uncultured Polyangiaceae bacterium. GTDB lineage: Bacteria > Myxococcota_A > Polyangia > Polyangiales > Polyangiaceae > JAAFHV01. Next base: position 210 of record CAZHGG010000973.1, on the reverse strand, counting down.
TTCGACGTGAACGACGACGTGGAGTACGCGTGCGTGTAAGATACACTCTTCGCGTGCAACGCCGTGAGGTTCGGCGCGATGGGGCGCGGGTAGCCCGCCCACGGCATGTCGGCGCGGAGGCTGTCGATGCTGATGAGCAGCACGTTGAGCGCGCCGCTCGCGGCCTTCGGGGCCGGCTCGGCCGCCGCGGCGGGAGCGGCCGCCGCGGCG
>CAZHGG010000972.1:0-2814 GCA_964531755.1 uncultured Polyangiaceae bacterium | reverse complement strand
CGAAGCTGCTCGCGAGCGCCGGGATCATCCTCGGGGCCGCGCTCGCGGGCGCCTACCTCATGCGCGAGGCGCTGCCGTACCTGGTGCTCGTCGCCGTCGCGGGCATCGTGGCGTCGGTCGTCGCGGGCAGCGGCGCCGCGAGCAACGACGCGGCGATCGAGGAGGCTGTCCGTCGCGCGCGGCGTGGCCGGCGGCTCGAGGCGCCCGCGGGCGCCACCGGGACGGTCGCGCGCATCTACGACGAGCTCGGCGAGCTCGCGGCGGCCCACGCCAAGCTCGACGCCGAGCGCGAGGCGCGCGCCAAGGAGACCGACGCGTCCCTCGAGGCGCTGAGCGAGGCCACCGACCGCCTGAAGCGCGGCATGGCGGAGCAGAGCCGCGCCGCCGCCGAGACGAGCGAGACCCTCGCCCGGCTCACCTCGGCCCTCGGCGACACCTCCGCGAAGCTCGAGGAGGCGGCGAAGGCCGCGAAGGAGTCGGCCTCCGGCCTCGACGGGCTCGTCCGCCGCGGCGACGAGGCCGCCGAGAACCTGAGCGAGCTCGCCGGCAGCGCGCGCAAGACCGCCTCGTCGATGGAAGAGATGACCTCCGCCATCCGCGACGTCGCGAAGAGCGCCGACGCGCTGTCGGTCACCGCGGACGAGACCAACGCGTCGATGACCGAGATCGACGGCTCGATCGATCGCGTGCGCTCGAACGCCAACGAGACCACCCGCCTCTCCGAGGAGGTCGCGCTCGACGCCGACCGAGGCGCGGAGGCGATCTTGAAGACCATCGGCGAGATCACCCGCATCAAGGAGTCGTCGCAGGAGGTCGTCGCCGTCATCTCGACGCTCGGCTCGCGCATCGACGCCATCGGGCAGATAGTCAACGTCATTGACGACGTCGCCGAGCAGACGAACCTGCTCGCGCTGAACGCCGCCATCATCGCCGCCCAGGCCGGCGAGCAGGGGAAGGGCTTCGCGGTGGTGGCGGACGAGATCAAGGAGCTCGCCCAGCGGGCCGGCGCCAGCACGCGCGAGATCACCGACCTCATCAAGACGGTGCAGGCCGAGTCGCGCAACGCGGTGAGCGCCGTCGAGCGCGGCGCCCTCAACGTCGATCGCGGCGTGGCCGTGTCGAACGAGGCGGAGCGGGCGCTGAAGAAGATCCTCGACTCGAGCCAGAAGTCGACGACGATGGTGCGCGAGATCGCCCAGGCGACGGTGCAGCAGGCGAAGGGGTCACGCCAGGTGGCCGAGTCGATCGGCCGCATCGCCGAGACCGTCCAGCAGATCGCGGCGGCCACGGCGCAGCAGGTGCGGAGCGCCGAGCTCGTGCTGAAGGGCGCCGAGCGCATGCGCGTCGTCACCCACGAGGTCGAGCGGCGCGCGGCCGAGCAGACCAAGAGCGAGCGCTCGGTCTCCAGCGCGCTCGCGGACGTGGCCAGCTCGCTCGACCAGATGAGCCGCGTGCAGCGCTCGCAGACCGACAGCGTGCGCCGGCTCCTCGCCCAGGTGGAGACCATCGAGCAGCGCGCCCGCGCCGACGCCGGCGCGGTGAACGACGTGGAGCGCGCGAGCGAGAAGATCAAGCGCGTGAGCTGACGCGAGCCGTCGCCGCGCCGACGCGCGCCCACGGGGAGCGCGCGAAGGCGGGGCCGGGGTCACTCGACGGTGACGGTCTTCGCGAGGTTTCGCGGCTGGTCCACGTCCGTGCCCTTCAGGTCCGCCATGTAGTACGCGAGCAGCTGCATCGGCAGCACGGTGAGCAGCGGCAGCACCTCGCCCTCCGCCGCGGGCACCTCGATGACGTCGGCCTCGCGCGCGGCGGCGCCTCCCCGCAGGCTCTGCGGCGCGCCGTCGAGGCAGAGCTTCGCGACGTCGGTGTCGCCCTTGGTGCAGATGGCGATGACCTGCCCCTCGCGCGCGCGCACCTCCTGGAGGTTCGAGATCGTCTTCTCGTAGTGCACGTCGCGCGGGCACACGACCACCACGGGCATCTCCTCGTCGATGAGGGCGATCGGGCCGTGCTTCATCTCGCCGGCCGCGTAGCCCTCCGCGTGGATGTAGGAGATCTCCTTGAGCTTGAGCGCGCCCTCGAGCGCCATGGGGAAGCCCGTGCCGCGGCCGAGGAAGAGCATGTCGCGCGCGCGGAGGTGGTGCTTGGCGATGGCCTTGATGTGCTCGGCCTCCGTGAGCGCCTCGCGCATCTGCGCGGGCACGTGCCAGAGCGCGTTCAGCACGCGCCGCGCCTCGCCCTCGGGGAGGGTGCCGCGACGGCGTCCGAGGTAGACCGCGAGCATGAGGAGCGCCGCGAGCTGGGTGGTGAAGCACTTCGTGGAGGCGACGCCGATCTCCGGGCCCGCGTGCGTGTACAGCGAGCCGTCCGAGGCGCGCGGGATCGCGCTGTCGACGACGTTGGCCACCGCGAGCACGTGCGCGCCCTGCGCCTTCGCGGCCTTCACCGCCGCCATCGTGTCGAGGGTCTCGCCGCTCTGGCTCACCGCCACGACGAGATCGGTCGGCAGGAAGACCGGCTCGCGGTAGCGCACCTCGCTGCCGATCTCCACGGTGGCGGGCACGCGCGCGAGCTGCTCGATCCAGTAGCGCCCCGCCATGGCGGCGTGCGCGCTCGTGCCGCACGCGACGAAATACACCCGACCTATTTTCTTGGCGTGCTCCTCGGTGACGCCGATCTCGGCGGCGATCACGTCGGCCGCCTGGAGGTCGATGCGTCCGCGGAGCGTGTCCTCGATGGCGCGGGGCTGCTCGTGGATTTCCTTGAGCATGAAGTGCTTGTAGCCGCCCTTCTCGGCCTGCGTGGGCGACCAGT
>CAZHGG010000971.1:0-2816 GCA_964531755.1 uncultured Polyangiaceae bacterium | reverse complement strand
CGCGCGCCGTCGGCGAGCCCGTCGAGCGCCCCGTCGAGCAGCAGCAGCCGAGGGCGCCCCGCGAGGGCCCGCGCGAGCGCCACGAGCGTGGCCTGCTCGCGGGTGAGCGGCGCGCCGTGGCTCGTGAGCGAGCTCTGCAGCCCCGAGGGCAGGCGGGCCACCACGCCGTCGACGCCGACGCGCTCGAGGGCGCGGCGCGCGTCGGCCAGCGAGACGTCCTCTCGTCCCACGCGCACGTTGTCCGCCACCGTCCCCTCGAACAGCTCCGGCCCGCGCACGAGCGCGACGGCCCCGCGCAGCTCGGAGAGCGAGAGCTCGGTGAGCGGCACGCCGTCGACGCGCACGTCGGCGTCCGGCACGAGCCCGAACGCGGCCTCGAGCGGGGCGCTCGCGCGCTCCACCACCACGCACGCGCCCGCGGGGACCTCGAGGCGCCCGCCCCCATCCTCGTCGACGACCACCGACAGCGGCCCGTCCCCCTCGAGCGGCGCGCCGCCCTCGCGCTCGGTCGGCAGATCGGTGAGGTGGCCGAGCTTGTCGAGCGAGGTCAAGAGGTCGTAGTAGGTCTCGAGGTGCTTGCCGAGCTTCGCGACGCCGGCGACGACCGCGTTGACCACGAGCTCCGAGGCCACGAGCTGCCCGAGCGTGAGCTGCGCGTTGAGCACGAGCACGGCGCCGAGCCCGAGCACCGAGGCGCTCGCGAACGCGTGCACGGCGAGCGAGCCGACCGTCTGCCGGAGCACGATCGCGAAGTGCGCGCGGCGCTTCTCGAGGTACGCGACGAGCAGCCCGTCGGCGCGGGAGAGCGCGAGGCCTTGCCCGGCGGCGGAGCGGAAGGTCAGCGGGTGGCGCGCGAGCTCCTGCAGCCAGGCGACCACCTCGTATTTCGCCTTCGACTCGGCGATGCTCGTCGCGACGCCCCGCCGGCCGAGGACGAAGACCACGAACACGAGCGACGCGACGAGCAACACGTCGAACGCGAGCAAGAACGGGTGATAGAACCCGAGCAGAGCGAGGCCGACGAGCAGCTGCAGCGCGACGGCGAGCCCGTCGAGCAAGAGCCCCGCCGCGGCCTTCTGAACGCCGACGATGTCGAGGAAGCGGTTCACCTGCTCGGGCCCGTGCCGGCCCTCGAACGCGCCGGGCGACGAGCGCGGGAGCTTCCACGCGAGCTCGAGCGCGGCGCGGACGAAGAGCCGCTCCTGGAGCAGCTCGACGAGGCGCACCTGCCCCACGCGCAGGGCCGCCGAGAACCCGAGCACGACCGTCAGGATGACGCTCAGCACGGCCACCGGCTGGAGGAGCGTGCCCATCGCGACGGACGTGACCAGCGCCTGCACGGCCACGGGGACCGCCAGCGTGGTCAGCCCGACGAGCGCGCCGTAGACGGCGATGGCCGCGAGGTCGCCGCGCTCGAGGCGGACGAGGGCGCGGAGGCGCTCGAAGGGGGCTTGGGCGTGGCTCGCGTCGGCGTGGGCCATGGTCAGCGCTTCGCAGTGCGACGCCGGGCGAGCAGCGTCTGGATGACCAGGCGGCTCAGCGCCTCGCGCGTGAACGGCTTGGGGAGGACGGCGGCGCCGAGGGCGGCCGCCTGCGCGACGACCCGCGGGCTCGGGTAGGCCGTCATCAGGATCGCGGGCGTGGTCCACTGGGAGGCCCGAATGGCCCGCAGCGCGTCGAGCCCCGTGAGGCCCGGCATGCGGTTGTCGAGGAGGATGAGGTCGACGCCGTCGAGGGGGAACACGCCCGTGGCGATGTCGGTCAAGGCGCGGAGAAGGGCCGCCCCGGAGTCGGCCTCGCGGATGTCGTAGCCCTCGCGACTCAGTGTACTATACACAATCTTCCGGAGCTCGCCGTCGTCGTCGACGACGACCACGCGGGCGCCCGCGCGCCAGTACGGCGACGTGTTGCGCTCGTCTTCGTCGTCCCACTCGATGGTCGTGGCGGTCGTCTCTAGGGTCATCGGCGGCTCCTGGGTGGGCGCGTCGTCGACGCGCGCCGTCCCGATTGCATCCCCCATGCCGCAGCCCACCGGCGCGCCCGCCACGCTTCGCTGGTCGAGCCGCGCGGGCGCCACGCCCGACGCCCAGGGCGCCGCGCGGCGCGCGGGTCGCGGCGGTGCGACGCAGAACGCGACAGCCCGTCGCGTTTTGCGACGGTCAGTCGTCGGACGCGGCCCGGGGCGCGCGCACGCCGTAGCGGTCGAGCTTGCGGTAGAGGGTCGAGCGGTCGAGCCCGAGCACCCGCGCCGCCTCCGACTTGCTGCCGCCCACGGCCTCCATCACGCGCTGGATGTACCGCCGCTCGACCTCTTCGAGCGTGACGAGCTCCGACGGATCGTGCGCGGCGACCAGCACGTCGGCGGCCGCGTGATCGCGGACGCGCGGCGGGAGATCGTCCTCGGTGAGCGTGTCGCCCCGCGCGAGCGCGACGGCGCGCTCCACGCAGTTCTGGAGCTCGCGCACGTTGCCTGGCCAGGGGTACGCGAGGAGCCGTCGCGCCGCCCCGGGCGCGATGCCGCCGATCGCCTTCTGGTGACGCTGGGCGAACCGCGCGAGAAAGTGGCTCGCGAGCGCGAGCACGTCGTCGCCGCGCGCGCGCAGCGGGGGCAAGTCGACGTGCACCACGTGCACCCGGTAGTAGAGGTCCTCGCGGAACGCCTTCTCGGCGACCCGCGTCTCGAGGTCTCGGTTCGTCGCGGCGACGAGGCGCGCGTCGAACGGCACCTCGGCGGTCGCCCCGAGCGGGCGCACCTTGCGATCCTCCAGCGCGCGGAGCAGCTTCGCCTGCATCCCGAGCGGCATCTCGCCGATCTC
>CAZHGG010000970.1:0-2821 GCA_964531755.1 uncultured Polyangiaceae bacterium | reverse complement strand
CGCGGTTCACGGCGCCACCTCGCCTTCGGCTCGGGGCCGCCGTCGACCGTCGCTCGCCCCGCGGGGGCTCACTCCGTGGTTCATGTTGGGCTCACTTGCGGGTTCATGCAGTGAGAGCTATCGCAACCCTCAATAAAGTCAACCATACTCTTTTTGGAGAGAGGCCTTCGGCTGAGCGCCGCGCGGTCGGCTCAGGCGTCGGCGAGCTCGACGAGCACCGGCGCGTGGTCGCTCGGCTGCTTGCCCTTGCGCTCGGCGCGATCGATCCACGCCGCGGTGAGGCGCGGCACGAGGTCGGGGGTCACGAGCACGTGGTCGATGCGCAGGCCGCGGTCCTTCGGGAACCCGAGCATGCGGTAGTCCCACCACGAGAAGGCCTTCTCGTCCGGGTGGAGGGCGCGGAAGCTGTCGACGAGGCCGAGATCGAGCAGCGCCTGAAATGCTGCGCGCTCGGGCGCGGAGCACAGCGTCGAGCCCGCCCACGCCGCTGGGTCGTGCACGTCGAGATCGGTGGGCGCCACGTTGTAGTCACCGAGCAGCAGCGCGCGCCCCTCGCGCCCCTCTCCCTGGCCCAGGCGGCGGGCGAGCCACCGCGTGAGGCGATCGAACCACGCGAGCTTGTAGGCGTACTTGTCCGACGACAGCGACTCGCCGTTCGGCATGTACGCGCACATCACGCGGACGCCGCCGGTCATCGCCGTGATGAAGCGCGCCTGGGCGTCGTCGGCGCCGTCGCCGAAGCCGCGCTCCACGCCGGTGAGCTCGTGCTTCGAGAGGATCGCCACGCCGTTGTAGGTCTTCTGGCCGTACACGGCGGCCTTGTACCCGAGCGCGGCGAGCTCGAGGTGCGGGAACTTCTCCTCCTCGAGCTTGAGCTCCTGCAGGCAGAGCACGTCGGGCGACTCCTTCGCGAGCCACGCGAGCACGCGGGCCTGGCGCGCGCGGAGGCTGTTCACGTTGTAGCTCGCGATCTTCATCCCGCTCCTCCGCGCCCTCGCGCCCCGCAGCCGCCTAGCCGCTCGCCGGCTGCGGCTCCTTCTTCCCCCGGCGGCGCTCGAGCGCGCTGCGCGTGAGGGCCAAGAACTCGTTGGCCTGCGTGCGCGCGACGATCATCGCCCCCGCCGCGTACGCCACCGCGCCGACCAGCATTTGGATGGCGAGGCTGAGCACGACGAAGGGCTTCTGATCCGGCAGCACCGTCAAGAGCCCGCGCCGCGTCGCCTCCACGGCGGCGACCATCGGCACACACGCGAGGAGCGGCGGCAAGAGACGCTTGAAGAACGCCGTGTAGGGGATCTTGTCGCCGCGGGACATGATGAACCACGCGAGCGACAGCTCCATGAGGAACGCGAGGCCCACGCCGAAGCACGACCAGAGCGGCCCGAAGCGCGAGAACGCGTAGATGCACGTGATGACCGCGACGAGCTTGAACGCCTCGAGCTGGGTGATGCGGAGCGTGCGGTCGGTGGCCTGGAGGTAGGAGTGCGCCTTGGAGCAGAGCGGGCGCGTGATGCTCATCACGCACAGGACCATCAGCATGTTGCCGATGCCGAACCAGTTCGAGCGCATGAGGCGCTCGGCCGTGAGCGCCACCGCGCCGAAGCCGACCGCGACCGGGAAGATGACGAGCGCGATGATGCCCGTCACGCGCACGATCGCGTTCTTGCGGTCCTCCGGGGTCATGCGGGCGAACGACGGCAGGAGCACCTCGGCGATCTGCTCGCCGATCTGCTCGGCGGGCACGTCGGCCAGGTTGTACGCCAGGGTGTAGCGGCCCATGATGTCGGCGCCGAAGAGCCGCTTCATCAAGAGGTTGTCGAAGCGCGTGTTGGCGAACGCGAACGCCTGGCTCACGCCGAGCGGCAGGCCGAAGCGCAAGATGCGCTTGTACACGTCCATGCGGAGCTTCGTGGGGGTGAGCCAGGTCTCCCGCGGGACGAAGCGCCACGTGATGAAGAGGCGCACCACGCCGCGCGCGATGTTGCCGAGGAGGATCGACATGCCGCCGAAGCCGAGGATCGCGAGGCCCACGCTGGAGACCGAATACGTGAGCTCCGACAGCGAGCGCGCGACGGCCACCCGGGGGAAATCGAGCTCGCGGATGAGGACGCGCTCGGGGACGAAGTAGAGGCGCTCGAACGCGACGGCCACGACCATCCACGGCAGGTAGTGCATCAGCGTGGGCGAGTGGAACCAGTGCCCGAGCGGGACGCCGAGCGCGAGGATGACGGCGAAGGCCACGACCCCGAGGCCGAGGTGGAGCACGGTGACGTGGAACACCGTGTCGGGCCCCTCGTCGGGCTTCGCCACGAGGTACTGGCCGTACCCCAGCAGCGTGAACTGGTTCGCGGTAAAGCAGAGGATGACCGCGAGCTGGACCTCTCCGATGGCCGCCGGGTCGAGGAAGTAGGTGATGCCGAGCGAGCCGACGATGCCGAGCACGCGCGCGAGGAGCCCGGCCGCGATCGTCCAGCCGGCGGCGCGCACGGCTTTGTCGCGCAGGTTGCGCTTGGCCTCCTTCGTGGCCGCGGTCGCCGACGGCGGCCCTGCCTCGACGCCGTCGCTCGCCTCGCCCGCCGGCGCGGTCGCCTCACCGGCCCCCTGGCCCCCCGACGCCGGGGCGCCCTCGTCGCTTCCGCGTTCGCTCACGCCGCGACTCTACCAGCCTGGCTCGCCGCGTGTCCGATTTCCCCGGCCGCGCACGCGCACAAACGAGAAAGACGCGGCGACCTCCGAGGAGATCACCGCGTCTTGCTCGCGCGCGAGGAGCGCTACTTGGTCATCTTGAGCAGGCCGGCGGCCGGCGGGGTCGCCGGCGGAG
>CAZHGG010000969.1:0-2838 GCA_964531755.1 uncultured Polyangiaceae bacterium | reverse complement strand
AGGCCTCGGCGCCCGACGCGAGCGACGCGGCGCCCGGGCCGCGCGTCGAGGTGCGCGGGGGCGAGCTCGTCATCGACGGGCGCCCCACCGTGCTCTACGGCGGCGAGGTCCCCTACTTTCGCGTGCGCGACGAGGGCTTCGACGCCGCCAAGACGCAGGCGCTCTGGGCCGACACCTTCACGAAGATGAAGGCCGCGCACATGAACCTCGTGGCGACCTACTTCCCGTGGGACTACCACGCGCCCCGCGAGGGCGAGTGGAGCTTCACGGGCGCGCGCGACGTCGGCCGCTTCCTCGACGCGGCGTGCACCGCGGGCATGAAGGTGATCGCGAAGCCGGGGCCGCTCATCACGGCGGAGTGGCCCAAGGGCTTCGGCACGTTCGGCGCCGTCCCCGCGTGGTGGAAGGCCGCGCACCCGCGCAGCCTCGTCCAGAAGGCGAGCGGCGAGACCTACAATTTCAGCCCCACCGGCGACCCCACGCAGACCCAGCCCACCTACCTCGATCCCGAGTACCTCGCGGCCGTGGGGGACTGGTACGACCACATCGTCCCGCTCATCAAGCCGTTCGTCGCGTCGCGCTGCGTGGTCGCGGTGCAGGTCGACAACGAGACCAACCAGTACTGGGCGAACCGCTTCGGGGACGTCGACTACAGCGCCGTCTCCGTCGCGCACTACCGGGCGTTCCTCACGCGGCGCTACGGCACCATCGCCGCGCTGAACGCCGCCTACGGCGCGCGCTACGCGAGCTTCGCGGCCGTCACGCCCCCGTCGGCCGCGCCCTCCGATCCGAAGGACAACGTGGCGGCCCGCGACTGGTACGAGGCCGGGCAGGCCTACTCGCTCGAGTACCTCTCGACCCTCCGCGGCATGCTCGAGGCGCGCGGCCTGCGCGAGCCTGAGATCCTCTTCTTCACGAACGACTCGCCGTTCGGGCTCCCGCTGCGCACGGTGCTGCTGCACGACGGCGCGGTGAAGAACCAGGTCGGCCTCGCGGGGGCCGACCTCTACCCGAAGCAGTTCCCGACCAACGGCGAGATCGCCGACCAGCCGTTCCAGGTCGACTACTTCACCAAGCTCTTCGGAGAGAACGGCAAGCTCTACACGAAGGACGCGGCGGCGGCCCCGCGCTACGCCTTCGGCGCCGAGCTCCAAGGCGGGTTCTACTCGTTCCCGCTCGGCATCAAGCCGAACGTCACGCCGGAGGCCACCGATCAGCTCCTCGCGAAGGCCTTCGGACACGGCATGAAGGGCGGCAGCTTCTACGTGCTGCGCGGCGGCAAGAACCTCGACGGCTCGTCGTACGATTTCCAGGGCGCCATCGGCCCGGACGGCGACCTCCGCTCGCGCTACGAGGTCATGAAGCGCTGGGGCGCCCTGCTCGCGGACCAGGAGGCCGCGCTGTCCGCCAGCGGCGAGGTGGAGGACGCGGTCACCTTGCTCCAAGACAGCGCCTACGCCGCGCCGCAGGCCGGCACGAAGGACGACCACCCGTCGCTCCACGCCAACGAGAACCCCGGCGTGTTCGGCTGGCTCATGACCGCCGGGTTCAACCCCAAGGTCGCGGACATCGCGCGGGCGAACCTGTCGGGTCAAAGAGCGGCGCTGTTCCTGCTGCCCGAGATGATCGACGACGCCTCCGCCGACAAGCTCGTCGCCTTCCACGCGGGCGGCGGCGCGCTCATCACGCTGCTCGACCCCGGCTCGCGCAACCTCGCCGGGGCGCGCTCGCCCTCCGTGCAGCGGCTCGCCGCGCTCTTCGACGCGCAGCCGAGCGGGAGCTACACGTGGCCGGGCCTCGGTCTCCGCTCGGGCGAGGCGAACCAGAAGCTCCCCGGCGCCATGGGCACCACGCGCACGTATTGGTACGAGAGCTTCTTCACGCCGGCGCCCGGGGCCACGCCGCTCGTGGTCGAGCGCACGCAGCCCTTCGGCGCGGACGGGAAGGTGATCGCGTTCTCGCGGTCGGCGCCCGGGGCCCCTCGCGCGCTGCTCGGCGCGCATTTCGCCACGATCTTCAACCAAGACGCGTACTACCGAGCCGATGAGGTCGACCTCGAGCGCAAGCGCGCCCTCGCGCGGGCGGTGATGGAGCTCGCGGGCGTCACGCCCGCCGTGCGCGCCACGGGCCTGCGGGAGGAGGCGTGGGCGCGGCGCTCGGGAGGCGCGACCCCGAAGCTGTTCGTCTTCGTCGTGAGCGGGCACGGCGCCGGGACTGTGCACGTCGAGCTGCTCGACGGGCCTCGGCTCGGGCTCGCGGCGGGCGACACGTACGAGGTCGCGGACGCGCTGCGTGGCGGGTCGGCGGTGACGCGCAGCGGCGCGGAGCTCCTCGCGCGGGGGCTGGACGTCGCGCTGCCGACGCTGGGGACCACGGCGCTCGTGGTCACGCGGAGGTGAGCCCGCCGGCCGCTCGCCCCGGGTCGCGCGGCGCGCGCCCCGCGACGGGGGCGTCGGAGGCGGGTCAGAGCTCGAGGATGATCACCCCGCGGCGCGGCTCGTCCTCGGCGGGACGCTCGACCGTGCGGGGACGCGGCCGGGGCAAGGGGATTTCGACGACCGGCTGCTCGTAGGAGGCCCGTTCGTCGGCTTCGCGCTTTCGGATTTGCTCGATGATGAAGGGAGGGAGCATGGGGGCCTCCTACCGGAGAGCGGAAAAAGAGGGAGGAGCAGCAGGGGGTGAAGTGTTCCTGGAACCTAAGGATACACTCGCCGGGTAGCAATGGCCAACCCTGCACCAAACGCCGGTCCGGCGCGCGCGCCGTCTGCGTCAGGCGCGCGCGCACCTCGACGACGACGCCTCGCGCGCGCGGCCGCGCTGCTCGCCGTGACGGCCGCG
>CAZHGG010000968.1:0-2840 GCA_964531755.1 uncultured Polyangiaceae bacterium | reverse complement strand
GCCCGGGCGCGGCGTTGGCCTGGGGGGCGCGGCTCTGCGGAGGGTGGGCGGGATCGCGGGGGGCTGCGGCCGCAGCGACGGGGGCACGCCCTCCTCGGACACCTTCGACGTGGGCGGGTTCGCCATGGAGGCGGGCATCTTCTCGGTCAGCTCGGCCGCGTCGTTCACGATCTTCGTCGCCGCGGCGGCGCGCGCGTTCTTCTGGCTGAGCGTGTCGTGATCGACGACCGCGTGGCCCTCGAGCAGGTCGAGGTACTCGAGGTCGAGCTCCCCGCCCGACGGCAAGATGAACACGCCGAAGAGGTGCGCCTGCCGGCGGATCTCGGCGACGAGCGGCCGCGGCACGTGGAGCGCGGCGTGCGTGATGAGGTGCAGCACGGGGTCGCGCTGGTCGCGGGCCCGCAACAGGGCGATCTCCGTGGCGAGCTGGGCGAAGACCCGCGCGGGGTTGCGGCCGCGCTCGCCCTTGAAGCCGAGCATGTACGCCGCCGGGAGCTGGCCGGGCCGCGCGCGCTGCACGTCGTAGAGGCGCGAGTCGAAGAAGCGGAGCCAGACCTCCTCGCCGGCGAGCTGGAGCTTCTTGCCGAGCGCGATCGCGAGCCCGCGCGCGAACACCTGGCGATCGCCGCGCATCGACGCGGAGGCGTCGATGAGCAGGTAGTGGAGCCTGCGCGCCTCGTCGGGCGCCTGCTCGCGGGTGTAGAAGAGGAGCTCGTTCTCGATGAGGCGGCGCGCGAACTCGGTCTCGTCCCACGCGAGCTCCGTGAGCACCAGCGAGTCGAGCGAGCCCTTCTGCCCGATGCCGGCGTACCCGTGCACCGCGTGCGTGCCGGTGGCCTGCGTGCGCCGCGTCTCGAGGACGCTCGGCAGCAGCTCGAGGCTGAAGTTGACGATGTCGTTCGCGGCGGGCGTGCTCATCGCCGCGAGGAGGTCGACGTGCGCGAGCGCGCCGGCCGCGGTCGACTCCGGCCCGAGCATGCCGAGCAGCCGGAGGGTGTCGAGGTCGAGGGCGTCGGCCAGGGTGAGCACGTGGAGGCGCGCGCGCGCGAGCGCCTCGAGCATCGCGATCTCGAAGTTCCGGGGCATCCCCGCGAAGAGCTGCGCGAGCTGCGGGTCGAGGTCGCGCACCATCTCCGGGTCGAGGGGGACCGTGGGGGGATAGGGCGGCCGGACGCGCGCGCGCTGGACGAGCGAGCCGAGCACCCGCGCGAGCACGACCACCACGAGGTCGTCCGAGAGCCTCATGGTGGCCGCGCGCGCGGAGGCCTCGCTCTCGGCGATCTCGCTGACGACGCTGCGGTAGATGGCCGCGAGCTCGGAGCCCTTCGGCACCCGCGCGAGCGCCGCGTCCGTCGTGGGACGCGGCCCGATCTCGAGCTGCTCCTTCGGGCACGCGTAGAGCAGGCCCAGGTCGTGCACCATGAACAGCGGCAGGTGGACGCCGAGCTTCGCCAGGTCGCGGTACCAGCGGAGGGCGCGCAGCACCATCATGGGCGACCCGGCGCGCACGGCGGAGAGCGCGAGCCCGCCCAGCGGGCCCACCACGGCGGGATCTTTGGCGAAGGCAGGCGAGACGGGCATGGCGCCCCCCGGAGGCTACCCTAGATCCGTCGCGCGCGGACACGCGGCGGCCCGCCTTGATTTCTGGGTGCCGCGGCGGGGCGGGTCTCCGATAGGCTCGCTGCATGCCCTCCCCCGCGCTCCGCAACGCCGTCGTCTTCTCGCTCGTCGCGCTCTCGCTCACGGTGCTCACCGCGGGCTGCAAGAAGGCCACGCCCGGCGGGGCGTGCAAGACGAAGGGCGACATCCAGTGCATCGACAAGACCACCGGCGTCGTCTGCGTGAACAACGTGTGGGAGACGCTGTCGTGCGAGGGCCCGATCGGGTGCATGAAGGTCGCGGGCTCGGCGAGCTGCACGCACACGAAGTACGCCGTCGGCGAGCCCTGTCTGAACGAGGGCGAGCCGCAGTGCTCCGGCGATCACAAGGCGATGATCAAGTGCGAGAACGCCCACTGGAAGCTCTTGAACAAGTGCGGCGGCGTGCTCGGCTGCGTCGCCAACGTGAACGGCGCCAAGTGCGACCTCGGCGCCGCGTCCGCGGGCGACGCGTGCACGAAGGAGAACGAAGGGAACGCGTCGTGCACACCCGACAAGAAGAACCTGCTCGTGTGTCGCGGCGGCAAGATGACGCTCGCGCAGACCTGCAAGGGGATGCATGGCTGCCGGCAGCTCGGCACGAAGCTCGAGTGCCAGCAGACCATCGCCGACCTGGGCGATCCGTGCGACGGCAACGACGGGGGCTACGCCTGCACGCCCGACAAGAAATCGCGCCTCGTCTGCAAGGGCGGCAAGATGGTGAAGGAGCGCGACTGCAAGTGCTCCGTCATGATCGACAAGGTCAACTGCAACTAGCGCCCAGCGCCGACTCGCGCGTGCGGCGCGCCTTCAGCGGATCACGATCTTGCAGTGATCGCGGAAGCGGAGCTCGTACGTCTTGGTCTTGCCTTGGAGCACCGTGGCGACCGTGGCGACGAACGGCCCCTTGCACGGCCCGAACGCGTCAAGCGTGCCGACGGCGTCGAACGACGTAGGCCCGCCGCCCATGCGGAACGAGAAGCCGTTGTTCGGGTTCAGCGCGGTGCCCTTCGCCGTGACGGTGAGCGTGCCGTCGCCCTCCACCTTCACCGAGCACGAGCGCGGGTAGCTGTCGACGCTCTCGTGGAACTCGCACGGGCGCGCCCCACGAGGCCCGCCATCTGCCTTCGTGAGGGTAGGGGGCGGCGGCGCGGGCGGCTTCGGCGGGAGCACCGGCGCCGCGGGGGCCGGCGCGGGCTCCGG
>CAZHGG010000967.1:0-2846 GCA_964531755.1 uncultured Polyangiaceae bacterium | reverse complement strand
CCGCGCGTCCTGCTCACGAGCCCGCTCGTTCGCGCGCGCGAGACGGCCGACGAGGTCGGCGCCGCGCTCCGGCGGGCGCTCAGGCTCCCGGGGGAGGTGCCCATCGTCGTTCGGGCCGAGCTCTCGCCCGGGCGCGACCAGCTCGGGCTCGTGCGCGAGCTCTTCGCTGCGGGCGACGACAACGCCGTGCTCGTCGGCCACGAGCCGGATCTCTCGGAGCTCGTCGCGCACCTCTCGGGGCGACCCCCCTCCGGTATGCTCAAGGCGATGGTGGCCTCCTTCGAGCTCGTGGCCGACCCCGAGCGCCGCGGCGGGTACCGGTCGGAGGTCCGGTTCATCCTCGATCCGAAGACCCTCGTCTTCGCCCGCTGACCCCCTCCGCCCGCGCCCTGCCTCGCCGGCGGGCCCCCGTCAAGGGCAGGCGCGCGCTTCTGGAGAAGTGCGCAGAACCGAGCGGTTGGGGGGCGGAGACCACACGTTTAAGTGTTGGATATATTTGAGTATTGTCCCCCTCCTTGACAGGGATACCCCCCTCCTTTACCCCCAAGAGAGGAGGTCTAGGCGGCGATGGGCTCTCGGTCGGCGGTGGCGCAGAAGGTTCTCCCCGGGCCACGGCTCGCGCGGGCGAACGCCGCCCAGCTGGCGGGCCCCATCGGCGCGTCCGCCATTCGCGTGCCCACCCCCCACGGCGCCGGCCGCGTCCAGCTCGCCCTGGTCCCGCCGCCCCGGCTCTTCGTCCACGAGGGCTCACGGCAGTCGCTCGAGCGCCGCCTGGTGGGCGCGTTCCTCGGGCCGGTCCGCCTGTCGATCACCGACAACCGCCACACCATCGTGTCGCACTCCACGCGCGCCGGGGTGCTCGTGGTCCGCCTGCACCACATGTTCCTGGACGCGGCGCCTCGGGTCGTGGACGCCCTCGTCCGGTACCTGGTGCTGGGCGACCGCGACGCGAGCCTCCGGGTGAGCGCGTTCATCGACGCCCACAACTCGCGCCTCGCCTGCCGGGTCTCGCGCAGCAGTCCGCTGGTCACGCGGGGCAAGACCCACGACCTGCTCTCGATCTCCCGCGAGCTGAACGAGCGGTACTTCGGCGGGGCCTGCGACGCCCTGGTCACTTGGGGGCAGCGCTCCCGCAAGAGCGCCGCGCCGCGGCGCAGCCTCAAGCTCGGCAGCTACAACGACGTCGACCGCCTCGCTCGCATCCACCCCGTGCTCGATCGCCCCTGGGTCCCGCGGTATTTCGTCGCGTTCGTGCTGTACCACGAGCTGCTCCACCACATGATCCCCGCGGCCCGCGGCGAGGGGCGCCGCCTGCTCCACCCCCCGGAGTTCCGCGCCCGCGAGCGCGAGTTCCGGGCGTTCGAGCGCGCCCACGCCTGGGAGCGGCGCAACCTGCACCGCCTGCTGCGGAACGCGTAGCTCCGCGGGAAAACGCCCGGGCGCGGGAATGGTGGCCGGGCGCGCGACGCTCTCTCGCGTGCTATGTCCCTCGGTCGCCTCATGAGCCCGGTCGCCGCATGACCCGCAACGTCCGCCCCGCCCCGCCCCGTCGCAGCCGCGCGTGGCGAGCCTCGGCCGCGGTGCGCTCCGTGACGCTCGCGCTCGGGCTCGCGTCGGCGCTCCTGCTCGCGGCGGTGGTCGCCGGCTGCCACGGCAGCGCGCCCGTGAGCGCGGCGCCGGTCGGCGCCTCCACGGCGAAGGCGAGGCCGACCGTCCCGCCCAGGCGACCCTCCGGCAAGGCGCGCGGCAACCTCATCGCGACGGTGGGCGATCGCTCGGTGGGGCCGTTCCTGGCGCGGCGAGAGGGCTCGGCGATGGCGGCGTTCCTCGGCTTCGGCGAGGACGGCGTGCGACGGGTCTCGGTCATCCCGCTCACGGCGCAGGGCGAGCTGCGGTCGGGCGTGCGGGGCCTCGTCCCGACCCCGTTCGACTCCGCCGACCTCGCCATCTCGGCGACCCAAGGGCCCGACAGCGGCTACGCGGTGCTCTTCTCGGCGCTGACCGATCGCGGGAAGGGCCTCTGGGCGTTCGGCGTGACGGAGGAGGGGGCCCTCCGCGGCCCGGCCGCCGAGATCACGCGCACCACGAGCGACATCGTGTGGAGCGAGCTGGTCTCCACGCCTCGTGGCGCACTGGCGCTCTGGGTAGACCAGGCGGGGGCGGGGGAGGGGAACCTCTACGCGGCCTCGCTCGACCCCTCGGGGAAGCTGCGCGGGGTGCCGGTGCGCCTCGCGAAGGGCGTGGTCGGGTGGCAGGTGGTCCCCGCGGGCGCGCAGATCCAGGTCGCGCTCGTGCACGCGCCCGCCGCGGCCGAGGCCCCGCCAGAATCGGATAAGCCATCGGAACCAAAGAAGAAAGCTGAGCCTCCGCCGCCGGCGATCTCGCTGCTGACCCTCGACGCCGACGCGCGCGTCGAGCGCGCGGTCCCGGTCGCCGCGACCGCGGCGGTCCGCGGCCCGCTCGAGGTGGCCCGCGAGCGCGGGCGCGCCCACGTCTTATGGACCGACACTGCGGGCACCGAGCCCGAGGTCCTGGCGGTCACGGTCGACGACCAGCGAGGGGCGGGGCCGCCGCGCCGGGTCACCGACACGCGCGACGGCACCGTGCTCGTCGCGCTCGCCGGCGGCGAGCGCGGCGTGGCGGTGGCGTGGGAGCGCGACGTCCCCGAGGCCCGCGACCGGCGGTTCGTCCAGGTCGCCCGCCTCACGGACGCGCCCGCGCGGCGGGTCACGCGCCTCGAGGTGGCCCCCAAGTCGCGAGTGGAGCTCGCGAGCGCCCCGGACGGCTTCGCGGTGCTGGCCTCGCTCCGGGCGTGCAGCTTCGACCCGCGCGCGGAGCCCGGGTGT
>CAZHGG010000966.1:0-2849 GCA_964531755.1 uncultured Polyangiaceae bacterium | reverse complement strand
GGGCTCGATGGGGGCGGTGGCCGCGTCGGGGCTGGGCAGCGCCGGCGGCGGCGGGCTCGCCGAAGCAGCGGCC
This sequence comes from uncultured Polyangiaceae bacterium, assembly GCA_964531755.1. Taxonomy (GTDB): domain Bacteria; phylum Myxococcota_A; class Polyangia; order Polyangiales; family Polyangiaceae; genus JAAFHV01. Next base: position 2,776 of record CAZHGG010000966.1, on the reverse strand, counting down.
GGGTGGTTCGCCTGGGGCTCGGGCGGTCGCGAGCACGCGGCGGTCGCCGCGAGGAGGCTGAGAGCGAGGGCGGCGAGGGCAGGGGGCGTGCGCACGGTGGGCGCGTTCTACGCGAAAAGGGAGGCGGCGACGAGGCTCTTCCGTGGTGCCGGTCGCCGCGCTAGCCGCCCCAGCGCGGCGGCTGACCCGCGAACCACGCCTCGACGGCGCGGGCGTGGTCGTCGGACGTCCACGTCTCGACGAAGCGCTCGCGCTCGAGCGCGCGGAGCTCGGGGGAGCGGCGCGCAGCGCGCAAGAGCTCTTTCACGGCGGAGGCGGCGCGCGGGGCGCCCGCCGCGATCTCCTCGGCCACCAGGAGGGCGACGTCGAGCGCCCCGCCCGGGGCCGCCGTGCGCTGCACGAGGCCCAGGTGGAGGGCCTCGCGGGCGCTGAGGTCGCGGGCGGTGAGGACGAGCTCCGCGGCGCGCGAGGGGCCGAGCTCGGCGGCGAGGCGGGACCACGTGCCCCACGCCGTCGTGACCCCCATGCGCGTCTGTCGAAAGCCGAGCACGGCGTCCTCGGCCATGACGCGGATGTCGGACGCGCACGCGAGCTCGGCCCCGCCGCCGAGCGCATGCCCCTCGATCGCGCAGAGCACGGGGGCGGAGGCGTCCTCGATGGCGTCGCACATGGCGCGCCCCTCGTCGCAGAAGGCGAGCGTGGTCGCGCGGTCGTTCACCCCCCGCAGTTCGCGCAGATCGCCCCCCGAAACGAACGTGCCGCCCGCCCCCGTGAGGACCACCGCCCGCACGTCCGCGGGGAGGCTCGCGAACGCCCTCGTGAGCTCGGCGATCGTGGCGCGTGTGAGCGCGTTCCGCGAGCGCGGGCGCGCGACCGTGACGACGAGCGTCGCGCCGCGCCGCGCCGAGGTGATCACGCCGGCGCGCCCTTGCCGCGGCGGAGCTTGGTCTTGGCCGGCATGAGGCGGCGCTTCCTGCGCTCGCCGTCGAGCCCCGAGTCGTGCCCGCGCTTGGCGCGCTTCAGGTGGATGCGCTCGGCGTGCGCGATGATCGCCCCCGCGACGTCGACGCCGCTGGTCCGCTCGATGCCCTCGAGGCCTGGGGAGCTGTTGATCTCCAAGATCTTCGGGCCGTCGCGCCCCTCGAGCAGGTCGACGCCGGCGACCTCGAGCCCCATCACGCGCGCCGCGTCGACGGCCGCGCGGCGATAGACGACGGGCAGCTCGACCGCGACGCCCGCGCCCCCGCGGTGGAGGTTCGAGCGAAACTCGCCCTTCTTCGCCTGCCGTCGCATGGCGGCGACCAAGCGCCCGCCGACCACGATCGCGCGGTAGTCGCGGCCCTTCGACTCGGCGATGTACTCCTGGAGGATGATGTCCTGGCCCATCGCCCACAGGGTCTCGAGGAGCGACGTCACGGCCGCGGGCGTCTCCGCGATCATCGTGCCGATCCCCTGCGCGCCCTGCTGGAGCTTGACGATGGCGGGTGGGCCGCCGATGAACTGGAGCGCGGTGCCGACCGAGTCGGGCGAGCGCGCGCACACGGTCTTGGGGACGTCGATGTCCTTGCGTGTGAGCAGCTGGAGGCTGCGCAGCTTGTCGCGCGATCGGGCGATGGCCACGGCTGTGTTCAGCACCGGGATGCCCATCATGTCGAACTGCCGCACGACGGCGAGCCCGTAGTTGGTGATCGACGCGCCGATGCGCGGCACGACCAGATCGGCATGGGGGATGGGCCCCGCGCCCAGGTACATCTCGGGGCGCCCGCGCGAGATGGCGATCTGGAGGTCGAGCGGGTCGATGACGCTGACCTCGTGGCCGCGCGCCCGAGCGGCGAGGACGAGGCGGCTGGTCGAGTAGAGGGCGGCGTTTCGCGACAGGACGAGCAAGCGCATCGTGGGGAGGGCAACGCTAGCTGGGTCGCACGGGCGTGGGAAGCGTGCTGCTAAATACTGGAAAGTAATGAAAAAAATCACCACGAAAGGAGGCCGAGGTCGCGCTCCGGCGCGCGCCGCGAAAAACGGGCGCGTGACCACGACACGGCGTAAGCTCCGCGCACTCGAGCGCCATGAGCTTGCCGCGAACCGAAGACGAAGAGCCTCTGCCGGAGCTGCCGCCGGCCGAGGAGGCCGACGGCGAGGCCGACGAGTCTGCGGCGCCCGTCGAGTACGACGAGCTCGTCGACGACGATCCGCTCGAGGACGCCCTCGCCAACCTCGGCGACGACGGCCTCGAGCTCGAGCTGAACGAGCTCGCCGCGGACCGCCTCCCGCTCGAGGAAGAGGCTGAGGGTGGCGCCGCGCCGGATGACGACCTCGGCGGGGGGCTGCCGGAGCTCTCCCTCGGCGCGGACATGGAGGACGGCGCCGCCGGCGCCGCCGACGACGAGGACGAGCTCGATGGGCTCGCGGTCGACCACGCCGACCACGCCGACCACGCCGACCACGCCGACCAGGGCGAGGAGGGCCCGACCGAAGAGGACGAGGAGCTCACCGCCGACGCGCTCCCCGACCTCGACGCGGACGACGAGGGCGACGTCGACGACGCCGAGCTCTACGAGCGCGCGGGCCTCGTGGCCGAGGCCCACCCACGCGACCTCGCGTGGGCCGACGAGGCGTGGGGGGCGCGCGTCCTCGCGGAGGGCGCCTTCACCTCGGTCGCGCTCGCTGGCGGCCGCGTGATCGCCGAGGGGGCGCGTGGGGCCGTGGCGCTGGCGCGCCCGTCGACGGCGCAGCTCGTCGGTGAGGCCGCCGTCGCGCCCGCCACGCTCGACGTCGC
>CAZHGG010000965.1:0-2849 GCA_964531755.1 uncultured Polyangiaceae bacterium | reverse complement strand
GCGCGGCGCGCGTCGGCGGGTCGTCCACCTTCGCGAGGCTCGCCGCGGCGAGCCAGCGGCCCCGCGCCGTGGGCGCGTGCGCGAGCTGCTCGCGGAGCATGTCGAGCGGGCCACGGACGGTCACCTCGCCGAGCACCCGCAGGTCGGGGTCGACCACCACGAAGCGCGGGCGCCGCGGGCAAGGCAGCGCGACCACCTGGTGCCGCTGGGTGAGCTCCACCTCGTGGCGCTTCACCACCGCGCGCCCGCGGTCGGTGCTCGTCGCGCAGTCGAGCACGAGCGGCGTGTGGAAGACCGCCGGCACGCCGTCGGTGGCGGCGTGGGCCTGCTTCGCCGTGACGACCAGCAGGCCGTCTTCCCAGGCGAGCGACACGTCGAGCTCGACGTGGCCGGGCCGGTGCACGAGCTCCTCGAACGTGCGCCCGAGGCTTCGCCCCGACACGCGCTCGAGGGCGCGCTGCAGGTCGCGCGTCTCGACGAGGCCCTTCGCGTGCGCGCGGAGGTAGTGCGCGACGCCCGCGAAGAAGGCGTCCTCGCCGAGCGCGCGGCGGAGCACGTGCAAGACGAGGCCACCCTTCTCGTACAGGTGGCGATCGAAGAGATCGAGCGGCGCGTCGTAGTCGAGGCAGACGACCGGGCGGCGGTAGCGGCCGCGCGCCTCGGCCACGTAGCTGGCGAGATCGGCCTTGAGCCCGTACTCGTACTCGTCGAGCCCGAGGCGGTGCTCCCGGAAGAGGTGCTCGCAGAACGTGGCGAAGCCCTCGTTGAGCCACGCCTCCGACCAGTCGCGGCACGTGACGAGATCGCCAAACCACTGGTGGGCGAGCTCGTGCGCGATGAGGTCGTCGCTCGTGCCGTCGAGCGCCGCACGCTCGTCGAGGAGCACGTGCTCGTAGAGCGTGGTCGCGGTGGTGTTCTCCATGCCCCCGAAGAAGAAGTCGGAGACCACCGCCTGCGCGTACTTGTTCCACGGATACGGCGACGCGAACCTATCGCTAAAAAACCGCATCATTTCCGCGGTTTGCGCGAACGTTCGGCGCGCGTCGGCGGCGCGCCCGGGCGGCACGTAATAGGTGAGCGGCGCGGGCCCTTCGTCCTCGAGCACCTCGAGCTCCCCCACCACCAGGGTGAGCAGGTAGCTCGGGTGCGGCTCGGTCATCTTCCAGTGGAAGAGCACGCCATCCGCGCGCGCCTCGCGCGCGGCGAGGTGCCCGTTCGAGAGGGCGGTGTACCCCGGCGGGACGACCACCGAGAGCTCGGTGGTCATCTTCACGTGGGGCTTGTCGTGCGAGGGGAAGAAGTGCCGCGCGTCCTCCTCTTGGCACTGCGTCCATGCCTGCCGGGGCAGACCCGGGCGGTGCTCGTCGGGCTCGATGAAATAGAGCCCGCGCCGCGGCGCGCACGTGTACACGACGCGCACCGTGGCCTCCTCGAGATCACCCAGCTCCACCCGGAGCGCGCGGCCGTCGTAGAGAAAGTCGGCGCGAGCGCCCCCTACCTCGACCGCCGAGAGCGTGAACCCGACGGCGTCGAGGGTGAGCGCGGTGGCCGTGGGGCTGACGCGGCGGACGCTGAGCGTAGCTACGCCCGCGACCTCGCGCCTCTCGAACGAGAGCCCGAGCTCCAGCGCGAGGTGCTCCACCACGAAGGGCCGGTCGCGCTCGAAGTTCCGCGGGCTCGTCGCGAACGCGAACGGGCGGCCGAGCGCGTGCTCGGCCTGGCTCGCGTGCTCGAGCGCGGCCGAGCCGCACCGGCAGCGGGCGTGGAGGCGGTGCTCTGCCATCCAGGTCAGGGCGAGCGCGGTGGGCTCAGCGCCCGAGCGCCTCGGCGCGGTTCACGATCCTCGGGGTGAGGAAGATGACGAGCTCATTGCGCGTGTCGCTGGCGCGACGACGCTGGAAGAGCACGCCGAGGATCGGGATGTCGCCGAAGAACGGGACCTGGTCGAGGTTGCGACCCGTGTTGCGCGTGTAGATGCCACCGATGACCGCCGTGTGGCCGTCCATCACGAGCAGGTCGGTCTCGGCCTCGCGCTTGAGGATCGTGGGGTCGCCGCGCGCCGAGGTCTGGTTGAAGTCGGGCTCGTCGCGGTTGATCTTGACGTGCATCGAGACCGAGCCGTCCGCGGTCACGTGCGGGCGCACCAGGAGCTGCAGCTTCGCCTCCTGGAAGGTGGTCTGCACGCCCTGGGCAGAGAGCTGGGCGAACGGGATGAGCGTGCCCTGGTTGATGCGGGCCTCGCGGTTGTCGAGCGTGAGGATGCGGGGGCTCGACACGATGCGGAGCAGGCCGCTCGCCTCCGCGGCGGAGAGACGGACGCCGAGGTTGAACGCGTTGTTGATGGAGCCGAGCGAGATGCCGAGCGCGCCGCCCTGCCCGGTGCCGACCGCGGCCGGGAGGTTCACGGCGTAGTTCGGGTTGTCCACGACCGCCTGGGTGGGCGAGAGGCCCTGCGTGGGCGACTGGCCGTCGTAGTTGCCGCCGGCCACGCCGACGCTGGACGGGAACGCGATGCCCGTAGGGTTGCCGGTGGCCTCCGAGAAGGTGGCGTCGCCGCCCCACTGGATGCCGATGTCGCGCTGGTAGCGGCTCGTGGCCTCGACGATGCGCGCCTCGATGAGGACCTGCGGGGTCTGCGTGTCGAGCGCGCGGACGAGCTGCTCGATGTTGTCGAGGCCGCCCGAGATGTCGCGGGCGATGAGGACGTTCGTGCGCTCGTCGACCGCGATCGAGCCGCGGGGCGAGAGGAGGTCCTTCGCGCGCGCCTGGATCTCGTCTGCACGAGCGTAACTTACTGGAATCAGTCGAGTTTCCAGCGGTGTGAGCTCGTACTCTTGCTTGGCCGCGGC
>CAZHGG010000964.1:0-2851 GCA_964531755.1 uncultured Polyangiaceae bacterium | reverse complement strand
CCGAGCTCGCCGCGGGCGCGGCCCCAGGAGGCGTCGTGCCGGGCGTCGACCCCGTGGGAGCCGGCGTGGGCGTGCCCCCGTCCTCGGAGGGAACGCCCCCGTCGACGGGCGGCGGCGGCGGGGCGGCGCCCACAGCCTGTACCGCGGCGAGCGCATTGAGCTTTCCCGCACCCCAGTTCGTGTTCGGCGCCGCCGGGCCAGGGGGCGCGACCGCCGTAGAAGCGAGGATGCGCTTCACCTCCTCGACCGTGAGGCGAGGGTTGCGTTGCAGCATGAGCGCCACCGCGCCGGCGACCGTCGGGCTCGCCATGCTGGTGCCCTCGGAGAGGAACACGCCGTTCGGCGACGCCTTCATGACGCGGTTCGCGTCGACCGTGCCGCGCGAGTTGAGCGCGGAGGCGATGAGCTCGCCGGGGGCCGCGATCTCGGGCTTCTGCATGACGACGGTGGCCCGACGCGCGGGGCCCCGGCTCGAGAAGCCGCTGAGCGCGCCGATCACGACCTGCTTGCCGTCGTTGTCGGTCTGGGTCTGCGCCGGGCCGCCGCCGACCGGCGTCCACTCGTTGCGCGTGACGTACGAGCCGACCGCGATGACCTTGCTCGCGATCGCGGGGAAGCCGATCGTCATCGCGTGGTCGACCGCGAGCCCCGCGCCGAGGTTCGCCTGGAGGAAGCCGCTCTGGCTCGTCGTGTCGACGAACGCGTCGAACTTGCCAGCCCCGGTGACCTCGAGGATCCACTGGACGCCGTTTAGCTCCTGCATGTCGCTGTTGCCATCGCCGATGACCACCTGCGCGCCGCGCGCGCCCGACGGCAGCTCGCCGCCCGCGCCGGCCACCGGCCCGACGGTGAGCGCGCCGACCGTGAGCATCGTGGCCGCGAGCGGCTGGGTGCGGGTGATGGGCGCGGTGAAGGCCGTCGTGCCCCCGGCGTCGATCGCCCCGATGCGGATCGAGAGATCGGCCGGCGCGTCGTACCAGAAGTAGAGCTCGCCCGTACCCTTGGCGCCAACCACGAAGCGCGCGGTGTTCGGCGTCGCGGTGGAGGTGCCGCTCGCGTGGACGAACACCGTGCCGCCGCCAGGGCCGGCGCTGCCCTGCCCCTCGTTGCCCGCCGCCGCCACGATGATCTTCCCGGGGCCGGTGAGGTTGTCGAGGCACTGATCGGCGAGGGACGTGCCGTCGTGCGGGCCGGAGTGCTCGCCGAGGCTCATGTTGATGACCGCGGGCTTGTTGGCGGCGGCCGCGACCTTGAAGATGTACGCCGCGCCGTCGCAGATCGCCGTGGTGAGCGCGTCGTTCTCGCTGGCCGCCCCCGGGGCGCTCCCGAGGTGGACGAACGCAATATCGGCCTCGGGCGCCATCCCCAAGAACGGCGTGCCCGCGATGGGTCCGCCCGCCGCGATGCCCGTCACGTGCGTGCCGTGGGTGCCGGTGTCGGAGTGCCCGCACGTGTTGCCCGCGAGCGCGGCCGCGTCGCACCCGGCGCCGTAGGTGTAGCCCGTGGGCGGCGTGCCCGTCGCGCCTTGGTCCCACAGGCCGATGACGCGCGTCGCGCCGCCCGCTTTCTTGAAGGCCTCGTGCCCGAGATCGAGGCCGTAATCGATCACGCCCACGACCACGCCGGCGCCCTTGTAGGGCATGCCCGCCGCGCCCGAGTGCACCTGGTCGGCTTTGGTCTCGGGGAGAAGCTTGTCGAGTCGCCGTGTGACCCGGTGCGCGGCCTCGAGCCGGACGACGCTCGGGCTCTGCGCCATCGCCGCGACCGACGCCAGGGGCATGCGCACGGTGAGGATGTCGCCCGACACCGTGCCGACGCTCCCACCGAGGCGCGCGATCTCCTGCTGCGTCCGCGCGACGTCGGTGGTCTTCACGAACATCGCGACCGTGGAGCGGCGGGCGAGCACGAGCTCGGCGCGCACACCCGGATCCATCTTCGCGGTCATCACCGACGGACCGGCCGCCGACATGCTCCCGATGAGAAGCGCCATCCCCCCGAGCCCGAGTCCAACGAAAGCTCTTCGCATTGCTATCCCTCCGGAAGTGCGATCTTTTTTGGCTGATCGCGGACAACGAGCGTCGCACGCACCCCGCGCCCTCACAAGCGTGTATTTCGTGCGTCTTCGGCGCCCTAGGGCGCTGGAGCTGGGCGCGCTCCGGGCCCGCGTGCGGTACGGTCGGCCCATGGGCTCTGCCTACCTCCCCCTGGTCCACGCCACCCCCCTCGCGGTGGACGAGACGGTCACGCTCGGCCCCGAGGTCGCGGGCGGCCTCGCGTTCCGCCAGGTGAACGTGAAGGAGGCCTTCACGGTCCGCGACGGCGCGGGGCGCTACTTCCGCGCGAGCCTCCTCGAGCGCGGCGAGCGCTCCGCCCGCGCCCTCGTGTACGAGCGAATGCCGACGTCGCCCGAGTCGCCCATCGCCCTCACCGTGCTCGTGAGCGTGCTCGCGAGACAGCGGATGATCTTCGTCTGCCAGAAGGCCGCCGAGCTCGGCGCCGCGCGCCTCGTCCCGGTGTTCACCGACCACGGCGTGCCCCCCGGCAAGGCGCTCGAGAAGGAGAAGCCGTGGGCGTGGCAGGGCCAGGGGCTCAAGGGCTCGCGCCAGTGCAGGCGCGCGAGCGTGATGGAGGTCACCTCGCCTCTCGGCTTCACCGCCGCGCTGGCGAGCGCGCACTGGCGCGACGCGGAGGCCCGCTTCGCCTTGGACGACGCGGGCGCGCCCCCCGCGGAGGCGTTCGCCCGCGCCCCGAGCGGGGCGTCGCGCGTCGCCCGCTTCGTGGGGCCCGAGGGAGGCTGCTCGGCGGCCGAGCGGGCCGCCCTCCAGGAGCACGCGGTGCGCTTCGGCGGGCG
>CAZHGG010000963.1:0-2853 GCA_964531755.1 uncultured Polyangiaceae bacterium | reverse complement strand
CCCGACCGCGGGGCCTGCGCTCGCGCGCGCCCCTGGCGGGACGGGAGCGGCGCAGAACGGGCAGGCCTCGTCCGAGGCGCGCACGTGACGGGAGCAGGCGGGGCACGGGACAAGCGACATGCCCTGGAGGGTGCACGAGGGCGCCCGCGGGGTCAACGCCACGAGGCGCCGCGCGGCGGGCTACCCCCGGCCCGCTCAGCCCTCTTCGGGCACGAGGGTGAGCAGGTACTCGCCCTCGGCCGCGACCGACTCGGAGTCGAGGACGACGAGGTAGCTGCCGGCTTCGAGGTCCACCGACAGCTCGCGGTCGTGGCGGCCGACGCACGTGCGCGTCGCGCCCTCCTTCAGCACGTAGACGTCCACGTCGGCCCCGCCGCGCGAGAACACGGTGGCGCGTACGCGCCGCGCGGTCGGCAGGGTGAGGCGGTAGACGCGCTCGTGCCCGGCGCCCTTGCGCTGGAGCGTGCCGGTGGGCGAGGCGCACGAGTAGTCGCCGAGGGAGGTCTGGAGGTCGGCCCCCTTGGTGGTCTGAAAATCGCTGAACGGCAGCTCGTCCACGACGAACGGGGCGGCGGTGGTGCCCTTCCCGGCGAGCGTGGCGACGCCCGTGTCGGTGCCGGTGCCGCGCTCGAAGGCCACGCGCACGCGGTGGAGCGCCTGAATCGTAAGCAAATTCCGGGTGTTGACCCCCGCCTTCAGCCCCTCGGCGCTGAAGTCGCACGCGCCGAGCGGCGAGGCGTAGAGGTGGAGCTTGTCGCGCCCGACGCCGTAGCCCGGGATCTCTCGGAGCTCGCGCTCGAGGTCGACGAACGGGATCTGGCGAGCCTGCGCGACCCCGCGCACGACGGCCGCGTACCTCGGCACCCACACGTCGGCGCCAAGCGCGCCGAAGCGGGGGACGTCGGTGGAGCGGATGGGCTTCGGCACGTTCGAGGTGAAGATGGGGATGACGCCGCGCGCGAGGAGCGCGTCAGCGATGGAAAACATGTTCTTCGCGTAGGTGAAGATGCCGCCCGTGGGCGCGTCCATGATGTCGTTGCCGCCGTAGAGCACGACGGCGAAGCGCGCCTGCGTCGCGTCGACCTCGCTGGCCAGCGGGCCCCCGAGCGCCCAGGTGCTGCGCGCGCCCACCTTCGCGGAGAGGCTCTCGCGGTCGAACGTGAGCTTGCCGCGATCGCTGCGGAGAAAATACGTGATGGTGTCGGCGAGGCCCTGCGAGCCGCGCGCCGTGTCGAGCGGCTCGACGCGACCCGCGAGGTTGACGCCGGCGTCCGAGAAGCAGTGCATGAAGCCGGCGTTCACGGTCTGCGAGTCGCCGATCTTCGAGAACACGTCGGCCTTGCGCGAAGGGGCTCGCGCCGCCGCGGTCGCCCAGCGCGCCACCATCTCGCTGGTGATGGGCCCCTGCGTGCGCGCGCGCGGGTAGCGCACCGCCCCGGGGAGCGCGCCGAGGGCCTCGTCCTGCGCGTCCTCGGGCGGCCCGCCCTGGTCGACCTCGGCGGAGCAGGCCGGCAAGAGCGCGGCGGCGCACGCGAGCGCGAGCGCGGGCAGGTTGGCGCGGAGGAGCCCAAGCGTGCGGGAGGCCATGGTGATCGCCCAAGGTAGCGCCGCGCGCGCGGCGACGCGAGCGCTTCCGGGCCGCTCGGCTCTTGATCGATGTCACCCCGGCCTGCGCGGCGGACGGGTCCTGTGTGGGCATGAAGGCCACCGACCTCTTGGTGCAGGAGCACGAGCTCATCCTCCGCGGCGTGGCGGTCCTCGGCCGCCTGGCCTGGCTCGCGCACCAGCCCGAGGAGGCACGCGCGGGCGCGCCGTTCCCGCTCGAGGACGGCCGCGCGATGGTCGCGTTCCTCCGCGACTTCGCCGACGGGCGCCACCACGCGAAGGAGGAGCGGGTGCTCTTCCCCGCGCTGGAGGCCGCGGGCGTCGCGCGGACCGGCGGACCCCTCGGCTGCATGCTCGCCGAGCACGACCACGCGCGCGCGGCGACCCGCGCCATGGACGCGGCCCTCACGGCGGCCGAGAGCGACCCGGACGCGTGGCGCACCTTCGCGATCGCCGCGCACACCTACGTGCACCTGCTGAGCGCGCACATCTACAAGGAGAACAACGTCCTCTTCCGTATGGCCGAGGAGGCGCTCGGCCCCGAGGCGGACGCGCGCCTGCTGACCGGCTACGCCGGCGCCGAGCGCGCGGCGGGCCTCGCCGACGGGCCCACCTACGCCGCCCGCCTGGCACGGCTCGAGGCGCGCTACCCGGCGAGCGCCACGCTGAGAAGGCGGGAGCCCGAAGGCGCCCGCCCTGCCAGCTGACCTCGACCGGCAGCACAGACGAGACGTTCACTCACATGTGCGGGGCGAGCTCACGGCAGCGCGGGCGGCATGGCGTGCGCGGGTCCCGCTTCGAGCTTCGTCGCGAGCCTCTCGCGCTGGGCGGGCGTGAGCACCTCCGTGATCGCCGCGAGCTCCCGGAGCATGTGCTCGTGCATGCCCTTCATGCCCCCGCCCATGTCCGGGGCGTTCGCGGGCCTGGCGAGGAAGGAGGCGGCGTCGAAGTCGTCCCTCGCGAAGGTCGCGAGGCGCGCCTTGCGCTCTGCGCGCATCGCCTCGAACTTGGCCTTCATCGCCTCGCGGTCGGCCTCCGACGGCGCGGCGGGGCGGTTCGCCTGAAGCTTGGCGCGGAGCTGCTCCCTCTGGGCGTCGGTGAGGTCGAGGTCTCTCACGAGCCCCATCGCGCCGTGCATGCCCTCATGGCCCGGGTGCCCGCCGCCGACGCGCTGCGCGTCGCCCTCGGCGCGCGGCCCGTGGCCGCCGCCGTGGCCCATGTGGCCACGCGGGCCGCCGCGGCCTTCGT
>CAZHGG010000962.1:0-2867 GCA_964531755.1 uncultured Polyangiaceae bacterium | reverse complement strand
GTCACTCATGCGCCGGGCTCGTGGGCCGCGGCTCCTGGCGAAGCGCTCGCCGTCGCCGCCGGCGGGGCCACGCCGGCCGCGGCGCGCGGGGCGACGGGCGGCGTGACGAGCGTGTTGCCCTCGCGCAGGTGGTCGTAGCGGCGGATCGTGGGGTACGCGAAGTCGATCGTGGGCTGGGCCGCGAACGCGTCGAGCACGCGCTCCCAGATGGCGCTCGCCGACGTGCGCCGCTTCCGCGAGCTGCACAGGTAGCGCATCGTGAGCTTGATGCCGCTCTCGCCGACGGCCGTCCACACCACGGGCGTGAGGTGCAAGAACCTCAGGTGGAGGCTGCCCGAGCTCGCGGCGATGTGCTTGCGCGCGTCGACCTCCACGTCCTCGGCCGACGCCGCGAGGATGCCCTCGAGGGTCTCCTTCGCGAGCCGCCAGTCGCTCTCGAAGGTCACGACGACCTCGATCTCGTTCCAGATGTAGGGGAACACCTCGTCGTAGTTCGCCACAGGGTGCTTGAAGGTCCACCCGTTCGGCACGTGGAGCACGCGCCCCGTGGCCTGGTCGGCGTGCACCCAGTTGCCCACCTCCAGCATCACGAAGCGCAGCGGGCGAATGTCGACGACGTCGCCGATGTGGGCGTTGATTTGGATACGATCGCCCACGCGGAAGGGGCGCCGTACGAGCACGTACAGCCACCCGGCGAGGTTGGTGAGCGGGTCCTGGAGCGAGATGGCGACGCCAGCCGTCGCGAGGCCCAGGTAGGTGCCGAGGCCGGCGAGGCCGCCCGCCCACGTGCGGGCGATGAGCGCGAGCGCCGCGAAGCCCGTGACGTACGAGAGCACCCGGCGCACCTGGAACGCCGACGACGACTGCTCGGCCGCCTGCTCGCGCCCGCGCTTGAGGATGCGCTCGAGCACGTACCAGAGCACGAGGATGCCGAGCGTCATCAGCACGCGGCTCGCGATCTCGGGCGAGCCGGCGAGGCGGTCGAAGAGGCCCTTCATCGGGGGCCAGTCTCCACGGGGTGCGCCCTCGCCGCAAGCGAAGGCGTCGCGGGCGGCGCCGCGCCGCGCGCCGCATTTGACACGGCGGGCCGCAGAGACTTTGCTCCCGCGCAGATGAAGACCCGTCGCTCTCTGCCCCAAGGCCGCGCCGTCGCCCGTGTCGCCCGCGCCGCGTTCGCGCTCGCATCGCTCGCCGCGCTCGGCCTCGGCGCGTGCGGCGGCGAGGCGCTCTACCCGCCTCGGCCGCCCGCCACGCCGGGCGAGGCGATCGCCGATCCGTCGCCGTCGCGCGTGGTGATGCACACCACAGTCACGTCGGCGGGGCTCGCGAAGGCCCTCGACGAGGCCGTCCCGCAGAACGGCGAGGGCACCTTTCCCATGCTGGGAAAGGACCGGCGCTACACGTGGCGGCGCGGCCCGATCGGGCTCAAGTTCGATCACGGCCGCGTCGGGCTGTCGCTGCACGTCGACGCCAACGCCGACCTGCCCATCAGCAGCCTCGACGTGCCGCTCGACTTCGTCATCCAGGCCGAGCCGGTGCTCACCTCGGAGTACGTCGCCCGGCTGCAGTCGCTCGACGTGAAGGTCTCCTCCCAGGGCAAGCTCGTGCGCGCGGTCGACAAGCTCGCCGACGTGCTCCCGAAGCTCCAACACGAGCTGGAGGCCAAGCTGCTCGCGTTCGCGTACGACCTCCGCCCCACCCTGGGCGAGTCGTTCCAGCGCATCGCGAGGCCCATCGCGCTGCCCCTCGGCGACGCGAAGGGCTGCGCCTACCTGAAGGTGCTCGGGGTGGAGGCGGGGCCGCTCGTCGTCGCCGACGGCCTCGAGCGGGACCTCGCGATGATCGTGGCGCCGAGCGTCACCATCCCGTGCGCCATCGAGGACAAGCCCCAGGCCCTGCCCCCGCTCCAGAACGTGGCGACCCTCCAGCCGGGGCCGTTCACGGTGAGCATCCCGGTCGCCGCGCGCTACGACGAGCTCGCGAAGGCGATGGGGCTCGCCTTCACCGACGGCAAGCTCTTCTTCTCGAAAGAGTATCCAGAACTTTATCTCTCGAGCCCTGAGATCTACGCGGCCGCCGACCGCATCGTGCTGAAGCTCCACCTCGGCGGGCCGGTGCGCAAGTACGGGATCGGCCTCGAGCTCAACGGCGATCTCTTCATGACGGGCCACCCCGTGGTCGTCGACAACGAGCTGCGCGTGCCCGACCTCGAGCCCACGGTGGAGACCACGAGCTTCCTCGTGAACCTGAAGGCGCGGCTCGACGCCGCGAACATCCGCGACCAGGCGCGCGCGGCGCTCCGGCTCGATCTCAGCGAGCGCCTCGGCCCGGTGAAGCAGAAGCTCTCCACCGACCTCGCGTTCGGCAACGGCCAGGGCTGCGTGAAGGCCGACGCCGACAAGATCGAGGTGAGCGGCGTGCACGTGCACGCGCAGTACCTGCGGGTGTACGTGGGGATCACGGGCCGCGCGAGCGTGTCGATCCCGTGCTCGAGCGGCGGCGGCGGCGCGAGCGCGAGCTACGCGACCGCGGGCGTCGCGCGGTAAGCGCGTAGGCGCGACGCCGCGGACGAGCGCTACACTGGAGGGGTGCTCTCACGTCGTGATCTCCTCCGCGCGCTCCCGGTCGCGGGCCTCGCGTTCGCGCCGCCGGCCGCGGCGGACGCGCCCGACGTGGAGGTCCGGGATCTGCGCGAGGCCGGGCGGCGCTTCACCCTGGTCACGCCTCGGCACTTGCCCGCCGGCCAGGCCGCGCCGCTCGTCGTGCTGCTCCACGGCCTCGGCGAGACGGGGAGCGAGCGGGCGGGGGCGCTCGCGTGGATCGAGCGCTACGGCCTGCTCACGTCGTACGCGCGGCTGCGCCGGCCG
>CAZHGG010000961.1:0-2874 GCA_964531755.1 uncultured Polyangiaceae bacterium | reverse complement strand
CCCAGTGGGGCGTCGCCTCGTCGACCAGGGCCCGCGCGAGCGAGAGGCCGCCGCCGAGCGCGACGTGGGTCTCGGGGGCGCGCGGGTCGAGGGCGGCGAGCCCGCGGAGCGCGAGCAGCGCGGCGAGGGCCCGCTCGGTGAACGACCGAGGCCACGCGTGCTCCCGGGCGACCCGCACGAGGTAGCCAAGCGCGGCGCCGAGGACGTGGATGTCCTCGATGGTGCGGAAGGGCTTCAGGTAGTCGTCGTAGCCGTCGCCGTCGAGCAGCTCCCCCGGCGCGACCACCACGCCCTCGAAGCGGGCCTCGGCGTGCGGCACCTCGGGGGCGAACGGCGTGGTCATGCCCGCGCAGAGGGTGATCCCCTCGCGCGCCGCAGGGAGCCGCGCGACCCGCAGGGAGCCCTTGGCCTCGCGCGCCTCGCCGAGGCGTGCGACGACGAGCAGCTCGGTAGCGAGCGTGCCGAGCGTGATCCAGGTCTTCTCGCCGTCGAGCCGCCGGGCGCCCGTGGCGGCGTCGGGCTCGCTCAGCGTCGCCAGGATCGCGCGAGGGTGCGCGCCTCCCCGCTCGGTCGCGGCGAGGCACGCGCGGGGCGCGATCGACGGGACGAGGCGCGCGAGCGCGGCGCCGTAGCCCCCCACGAACGCGAACCCGAGCCGGTCGGCGGCGAAGCCCGCGAGGGCGGCGCGGTCGAACGTCGTGGCGTCCGTGGGGGCGTCCGGCGCCGCGAGCGAGGGCGCGCCCCGCGGCGTGAGCGGACCGAGCACTACGGAGAGGAGCAAATCCATGAAATGTATCCGTAAATTAGAGAAATAGCACCCGCAAGTCGCCACCGACGTCCCGCGCCTCCGAGAGCGCGTCGTGGTGCGCACGCTTCGCCCACCGCACGGCGTCGGCGAGCTCGCCCCAGGCGCGCGTGGGCGCCTCTTCGCGCGCGAGGCGCCCGGTGATGAGCGACGCGAGGGTGCAGCCCGTGCCGTGGGTGGGCCCGAGGTCGAGGCGGTCGCGCGCGAGCTCGACGGTGTCGTCGGGGCCCACGAGGAGATCGACCGCGCGCTTGCCCGTGAGGTGCCCGCCCTTCACGAGCACAGCGAACACGCCGGTCTTCAAGAGCTCTCTCGCGGCGGCCTCGCCCTCGGAGAGCCGCGTGACGCGCAGGCCCGTCAGCACCTCGGCCTCGGGCACGTTGACGGTCGCGAGCGTGGCGTGCGGCAAGAGCTGGTCGCGGAGCGCGCGCACCGCGCCGCTCGCGAGCAGGCGCGCCGAGCCGCGCGTGGGGAGCAGCACGGTGTCCACGATCGCGGGCAGCTCGGGGTGCCTTGCGAGCAGCCGCGCCACCGCGCGCACGTTGGCGGTCGACCCGAGCGCGCCGGTCTTCACAGCCCGCACCGACTGCACGCGCAGCACCTCGCGCGCCTGCGCCTCGACCTCGGCGTGGTCGACCGCCCGGGCCGCGCGGAGCCCCGACGTCGACTGCACGGTGAGCGTCGCCGTGACCGCGCACCCGAGCACGCCTGCCCGCGAGAACGCCCGCGCGTCGGCCAACACGCCGGCCCCGCCGCCGGGGTCGAGGCCGCCGATCGTGAGCGCGCACGCGGCGCGCTTTGCCTTCAGCACCATGACGCGAGGCTACGCGAAAGGGCGCCGTCGTGCGCGGCCTCCGGCGGACCCCGCGCGAGCTCGGGGGCGCGGGGCGCGCGGGGCGAGGCCCGTCGTTGACACCTCGGGCGGCACCGGCTTGACTTGGCCGGCCCTCTCGCCCCGCACGCGCGTCGCGTCGGCCCCGCGAGGTCGTCGAAGTCGTCATGGACCCTTCCCGTTGCGTGGTGCTGGTGCCGTACAGCGGGCACATCGAGCTCGAGTGCGAGCGCGCGCTCGGCCGCCTCGAGGAGGAGGGCTACATCGTTCGCCGCGCCTCTTCGAGCGCCGGCATCGACCTGCAGCGCAGCCAGCTCGCCACGGACGCCCTCGCGGACGGGTTCGACGAGCTCTTCTGGATCGACGCCGACATCGCCTTCGACGCCGCCGACGTGGCGCGCCTCCGCGCGCACGATCGCCCGCTCACCTGCGGCCTCTACGCGAAGAAGGGCGCTCGCGAGCTCGCCTGCTACGTGCACCCCGGCACCGAGGAGATCGTCTTCGGGAAGGCGGGGGGCCTGCTCTCGGTGCGCTACGCGGGCCTCGGCTTCGTCCACACGCGCCGCGAGGTCTACGACTCCATCCGCGAGGTGTGCGCGCTGCCCGTGTGCAACCGCCGCTTCAAGCGCCCGGTGGTCCCGTACTTCCTGCCCACGCTGCTCGACTCCGAGGACGAAGGCGGGCCCTGGTACCTCACCGACGACTACGCCTTCTTCGAACGCGCGCGCGCCGCGGGGTTCGGCCTGTTCGCCGACACGAGCGTCCGCCTCTGGCACGTGGGCCGCTACAAGTACGGCTGGGAAGACGCGGGGAGCACCCTGGACCGGTACAACACCTACCGCTTCCGGGTGAAGTGACCGGGCCGGCGGTCCTCCGCGCGCACGTGCTGCGCGTCGCGTGCGTGTGGGGCACCACCGTGCTGGCGCTCCGCACGCTTGCCGCCGGCGGCTCCTTCGTGTTCGGCGAGCACCGCCTCGCGTCGTTCCCGCTCCCCGACGGCCTGGAGCCGAGCCCGACGCCCATCAAGGCGGTCGACGGGGGCTGGGTCCTCGACGCCACCGGCGCGGTCGGCGGGTTGCTCCAGCTCCGCGGCCGCGCCGAGGATCCCGTGCAGATCGGTCGGGGCGGCCCCGTGCCGATCATGCCCGGCGACCACGGGGTGCTCCAGTACGGTCACTTCGGCCTCTTCTTCCAGTACGTGGCCGTCTCCGCGCCACCGCCGCGGAGGGCGCGGGTC
>CAZHGG010000960.1:0-2877 GCA_964531755.1 uncultured Polyangiaceae bacterium | reverse complement strand
ACCTCGCGGCGCGCGCGGACAAGGTCTTCCGCGAGCGGGCCTCGCGCGCCGCCGGCGCGGGGACCTGAGCGCACGCGGGCGGGCGCGGTCAGGCGGCGGGCTCGGCGAGCCGCTCGCGGAAGAAGCCGAGCACCCGGTCGAGGGCCTCCTTCGTGGGGTGCCCGTCGCGGTCCACGAGGTCGAGCGTGACGACCGAGTGGGCGAGCCGGCGGATGCCGTGCGGGTTCCCCGGGCCAGAGTCGATCTCGATCGCCTCGAGCCCCTCGCCGAGCTCGCGCCGGAGCGTCTCGAAGCGCTCCCTCGGCACGAGCGGATCGTGCGTGAAGCGCATCGCGAGGACCGGGCACCCCTCCCCCACCCGACGCTTGACCGCCGTCAGCGCCTCGGGCGACAGGTGGAGCGCGGCGCGGTGGCTCGCCGAGACGCCGAAGGGCAGCGACGGCTGGCTCAACACCGGCGCCATCACGCAGGGCTCCACCATCAGGGCGAGGGCGAAGTTGCCTGTCATGCACATGCCGATGGCGCCCACGCCGGGCCCGCCGCACTCCTCGTGGGCGCGGCGGCAGAGGGCGCGCAGCCAGTCGGTCACGGGGCTCGAGGCGTTGCGCGCGAGCACCGAGAGCTCGCGGCTCACGCACGCGCGCAGGATCTGCCCCGCCGTGTAGGCCGCGGTCATGGGCTTCTCGGGCGTACCGAAGAGCGTGGGCGCGTACACCGTGAAGCCGGCCTCCCACACGCGATCGGCGAAGCCGATGAGCTCCGGGGTCATGCCGGGGATCTCGTGCATGACGACCACCGCGGGGCCGGTGTTCCGGCGCAGGTAGACGGTGTGCGTGATGGGCGGGACGTCCCGCGTGCCCTCGTGCGTGAACTCGAAGCTGTCGTAGGCGGAGAGGCGGGTCATCGGTGCACTCTACACGCGGCGGCGCGCTCCACGCCACGTCGCGCCGAAGGCGCCCCCCGGTCCGTGCCCTCGCCGGCCGCGTCTCCGGGCCACGAAAATGCGCTCGCCGGCGTCTCGCCCCTCGCCGAAGGGCCCGAGGTGTGCCAATACGACCCCCCGAACCACGTCACGAAGGATCGAACGATGCGAAATATGCTCAAGCTTAGCGGACTCTTCGGGGTCCTGGCGTGCGGCGCCCTCCCCGTCTTCGCGTGCAGCTCCACGCCCGACGCCACCACCACGGACTCCGGCGCCGACGCGCCCGTCGTGACCGAGGACGCCGGCCCCAAGGTCGACAGCAGCAAGCCCGACGGCGCCCGCGAGGCGGGGCCCCCGCCCGGCCCGAACTGCGGCGCCGCCGTCGAGGTCGCGCTCAACACGGAGAAGGAAGAGACCTTCACCACGGTCGGGCAGTCGATTTACTTCAAGGTGCCCGTGAAGGGGGGCGACTTCCTCATCGTCACCGCCGGCACCGAGGCGACCGACACGAGCGAGCGCGGCGACGTCGTCGACACCGCCATCAACGTGTACGACACCGCCGGAACGAAGCTCCTCGCCGCCATCGACGACAGCTTCCCGCGCGCCGGCACCGACGCGACCCTCATCTACCGCGCGCCGGCCGACACGACCATCTGCGTGCAGGTCACCGACTTCGACACGTGGAGCGGCAAGCCGGCGGTCCTCTCGAAGGACTCGAGCTTCAAGTTCCTCACGGGCACGTTCGACCCGAACAGCACCGCGCTCAACGTCGACCTCGAGCCCAACGACACCAACGCCACGGCGCAGGCCGGCAAGACCAAGGCGGGCACCACGCCCCCGAGCGCGTTCGGGTTCATCAACGGCTTCCTCAAGGACGCCGCCGACGTCGACACGTTCAAGTTCACGGTGCCCGCCGGCGCCACGTCGCTGAACCTCGAGCTGCCGCCGATCGGCGCGCCGCTCACGCCAGCCACCTCCACCTACGGCTCCACGATGCCGCGCTTCACCGCCACGGTGTCGAAGCTCGACGGCACGATCGTCAGCCAGGTCCTGCCGCCCGCCGGCGCGATGGAGAAGACCCCCGACTCGCTGAGCCTCCCCGTCGAGCCGGGCGACTACTACCTCACGATCGGGCGCCCCGCCGGCGTGACCGCGGGCGCGAACGACTTCTACGCGACCGAGCTCTTCTTCGGCACGGGCAACCCGCCGGAGGCCGAGACCACCCAGGGCACGAACGACACCCTCGCCACGGCGGAGGCGCTCGCGCTCACCGCGGATCCCACCGTCGCGAAGCAGTCGCGCGCGTTCATCGCGGGCAAGCTGCCCGCGGGCGACGTGGCCGACAGCTTCTCGTTCCCGGTGGCCGCCGGCGACTCGATCAGCCTCGCGTGCGGCGCGGGGCGCAATGGCTCGGGCCTGCAGGGCTTCAAGGTGGAGCTGTTCGTGAACGGCGCCTCGGCGCAGTCGGACACCGAGACCGCGACCGCCGACCTCTTCTGGTCGTCGGCCACGGGCGTGACCACCGCCACCAAGCCCGCCGTCGTCGCCGCCGCCGCCGGCACCGCCGTCGTGCAGTTCAGCGCCGGGAGCCGCTCGTCCACGAACACCGGCACGTATTACCTGTGCGGCGTGCGCGTCACGAAGCCGTGACCTGCTGACCGCGGAGCCGGCCTCGCCGCTCGCCCCCGCGTGGGCGCGCGGCGAGGGCCCGGCGCATTCGTAAATAAGATTTACTTTTTGGGCGCGAGGAGCGCGGCGATGCGCGCCTTCAGCTCCGGCGACACCCAGCTCTCGAGGCCTCCCTCCGCGAAGTCCGCGAGCTCCGCGGGGCTCCCCGCGAGCGCGGGGCGCAGGGCGCGCTTGGCGGCGGCGTACGCGGCCGCGGGGTGCGCGGCGAGCGCGGTGAGCGTGGCGCGAGCGTGCTCGTGCGCGTCCTCCCGGACGGCGTCGAGCAG
>CAZHGG010000959.1:0-2878 GCA_964531755.1 uncultured Polyangiaceae bacterium | reverse complement strand
GCGGCCCGGTGCTCGCGCCGCTCCCGAGCGCGCTGCTCGCGGTCGGCATGTTGTTCAACGTGCTCGAGCTCGGGGCGATCGCGCGGGCGGTCGGCGCCTCGTCGCGCCCGAGCGCGGCCTTCGCGGCGTTCGGGGCGCAGCTCGTCGCCGCGACGGCCGCGGTGTTCGTGCCGGGCCAGCTCGGCGCGCGCGAGGCCGCGTTCTCGCTCTCGGCGGACGCGCTGGACACGACGCCGCTGCTGGCCGGGAGCATCTCGATCGCCGCCCACGCCGTTCAGCTTGGCCTGTCCGCTGTGGCGTTCCTCGTGCTCCTGGCGCTCCGCGTCGGCCGCGTCCCGCGCCCGGAGGGCTGAGCCCCCCGAGGACCTTCCGCTCGAGCTCGCTTTCCGCCATCATCGTCGCGCGCCATGCTCCCCCCGACGCCCGCCGCCCTGAACGACCTCCGCACGCTCGTCGACGAGGCCATCGAGGTCGCGCTCGTCGAGCACCAGAGCCTCGCCGAGCTCATGGAGCGCCTCCTGCCCGTGGTGCGCGAGCGCCTCGGCGGGGCGGTGCTCTTCTTCGAGACGTTCGGCGAGGACCTCTCGCTCCAGCGCTTCCAGTCTCCTGAGAGCGCCACGCTCTCGGGGCTCGACGAGCTCACGCGGCGCACCGCCGACGACACGCGCGAGCTCGTGCGCGAGGCCTCCCCCACGGGCACGGTCGTCGCGCAGCCCATCGACGTGGCGGGCGAGTGGTTCGGTCGGGCGGCCATCGAGCTGCCCGCGGGCGTGCCGCCCGAGGCCGTCGAGCACGCCGCGGCCGGCCTGGGCGTGCTCGCCGAGCTCCTCGACAACCACCTGTTCGCGATCCGCGCCGCGCGCGAGAAGCACCTCGTCATGATGGAGATCGGCAACGCCCTCCGCCACCGCGTGCTCTCTTGCGGGCTCGGGACCGCGGTGAGCGTCCTCAGCCGCGCCGTGCCCCTCGATCGGCTCGTGCTGCTCTACGCCTCCGAAGAGCCGGCCGAGCGCTCCACGCTCCGCGTCGAGCTCTTCGAGGGCGGCGTCGCGGTCGACGATCCCGCGGCGCGGCTCGGCCTCGAGGCGCCGCTGCTGCGCGCGCTTGGCCGCGCGTGCCTGACCGCCGAGTCGCGCGAGCTGCTCGAGCGCTTCGGCGGGCGCGGCGCCCAGGAGGAGGTGCTCATCAACGGCCTCACGAACGGCGTGCTCGTCGGCAAGGTGGTGGCCACCGCGAAGCGCGGCTCCTTCAACACCTACGACCGCGATCTCATCGCGAGCTTCGCCGGCTTCGTGCGCCAACGCGTGGTCGACTTCAACAAGGAGTGGCGCTCGCTCGCGCTCGCGTTTCGCCCGGACGACGTGGCGCGCCTGCTCTCCACCGAGGACTACGTCGCGACGTACCTCGCCCCGCGCGAGGCGGAGGTCGCGGTGCTCTACGTCGACATCTCCGGCTTCACGCGCATCTCCGAGCAGGTGCTGCGCACGCCCGCGGCCGTCGCCTCGTTCGTCGAGCGGTGGAGCGCGCGCGCGGTCGACCTCGTGTGGAAGCACGGCGGCGTGTTCGACAAGATGGTCGGCGACTGCGTCATCGCGCTCTTCGGCCCCCCCTTCTACGACACGAGCCCGGAGGAGCGCCTCGCCGCCGCGCTACGGTGCGCGCGCGACATCCGCGCCATGACCAACGCCCTCCCCGACGAGCCCGACCTCGCGAGCCTGCGCGGCGCGAACGTCGGGGTCGCGAGCGGCGTGAACCTCGCGCCTCTGTTCGTGGGGCAGTTCGGTCCGAACGCGAATTTCACCGGCTTCTCCAGCGGCATGAACAACACCGCGCGCCTCCAGGGGTGCGCGACGAAGGACCAGATCCTCGTCATGGAAGCGGCGGCTCGGCGCCTCTCCTCGGCCGAGTTCGGCTTCGGCGAGCCGGCGGCCGCCACGGTGAAGAACGTCGCCGAGCCGCTCCGCTATGTGCACCTCGTGGGCTAGGTCGGCGCGCTAGAGCGACTTGGCGCAGCGGAAGCCCACGCCGTGGCTGCGGTCCACGGGCTCGGCGGCGAAGCGGTACGTGGGGCGCAGCCACATGGGGTTGCCCGCGTTCCAGCCCCCGCCGCGGACGACGCGGCTCGCCCCCTTCTCGGGGCCCTTCGGGTCGGTCACGCGGGGGCCATTCGTGTAGTTTGCAAAGAAATCGCCGACCCACTCGCCCACGTTTCCGACCATGTCCTTCATGCCGTGGCTGGTCTTGCCGCGCGGGAAGCTGCCGACGGGCGACGTGTGCGCGAAGCCGTCGTCGGACTTGTACATGGGGGCGAGCACGTTCGGGTAGTCGGGGTGCTTGCGGCCCCACGCGGTGCACTCCGCGCCGCAGGCGTTGAGCAGCCCAGGCTCGGGGGGCTCGTCGCCCCACGGGTAGATGCGACCGTCGGAGCCGCGCGCGGCGAACTCCCACTCGGCCTCGGTGGGGAGGCGGCCGCCGCGCATCTCCACGCAGAAGTTCTGGGCCTCCTGCCAGTCGACGCAGTTCATGGGGTGCGCCGCGTGGCCCGCGTAGTCGTTGGCGTTGCAGATGGGGTCGTAGAGCTTCTGCTGCTTGGCGGTGATGCCGTCCCACCGGTTGGTGGGCGTGGCCCGCTTGCACTTGCCCGCGTCGCTGCACGCCTTGAACTCGGCGGCGGTGACCTCGAACTCGTCGAGGCAGTAGCGCCCGAGGCGGACCGGGTGCGCGGGGCTCGAGTCGGCCCCCGCCTTCTGCTCGTCGGCGGCGTCGCTGCCCATGAAGAAGTCGCCGCCGGACACCTCCAACATCGTCGGCGGGCACTTCGCCGCCGCGCTGGCCGAGGGGACGGGCGCGGGCGCGGGCGCGCTGGCCGCGACCGCGG
>CAZHGG010000958.1:0-2883 GCA_964531755.1 uncultured Polyangiaceae bacterium | reverse complement strand
CTCGAGGCGCTGGGCCTCGCCGCGCGCGTCAAGGCCCAGCTCGTGTTCGCCGGCAACGTGGGCGAGAGCTGGCAGCTCGTGCGCAGCGGGAACGCCGACTGTGCGTTCGTGTCGAAGGCCCTCGTGCGGGACGAGCCCCCCTCGCGCGTGCTCGACGTGCCGGCCGCCCTCCACGCCCCGATCGTGCAGGCGCTCGTGCTCTGCTCGGGCGGCGCGCGCCCGGGTGATCGCGCGGCCGCGGCAGCGTTCGCCGCGCACGTGCGCGGGCCACACGGGCAGCAAGTGCTCGCCGCGTACGGCTTCTCTCCGCCGTGACCGTCCGCCGCGACCGCCGGGGCCGAGCTGGCTCCCTCGCGCCGTCCCTCGCGTTCTCGGCGCGCCCTGCGCTAAGACTCGGGCTCTGCGAGGCCTCCCCCTCGCCCGCTGCCATGCCCGTCGCCCCGTTCCTCCTCTCCCTCGAGATCGCGCTCGCGGCGACGCTGCTCGCCGCGGTGATCGGCGTGCCGGTCGCGGCGCTCCTCGCGCGCCGGCGGTTCCTCGGGCGGGAGGCGCTCGACGCGCTGCTCTCCGTGCCCCTCGTGCTGCCGCCCACGGTCCTCGGGTACTTCCTGCTCGTGACGCTCGGGCGGCGCGGGGCGCTCGGACGCGCGTACGAGGCGGCCACCGGCGCGCCGCTGGTCTTCACCGTGAAGGCCGCCGTGGTCGCCGCCGCAGCCTCGTCGCTCCCGCTGGTCGTGAAGTTCGGCCGCGCCGCGTTCGCCGGCGTGGATCGCGACGTGGTCCTCGCCGCGCGGACGCTCGGCGCCTCCCCGCTCCGCGCCTTCCGCACGGTGGAGCTGCCCCTCGCCGCCCGTGGGCTGGTCGCGGCGCTGGCGCTCGCGGTCGCCCGCGCGCGCGGCGAGTTCGGCGCGACGCTCATGGTCGCGGGCGACCTGCCCGGCGTCACGCAGACCGCGAGCATGGCCATCTACGACGCCGCGATCGCCGGCCGCGAGCACGACGCGAACGCCCTCGTGCTCGTGCTCGCGTCGCTCTCGTTCGGCGCGCTCTACCTCACGAACCGGCTCGCGCTCGGGCGCGCCCCGCGTGAGTGACGTGGCCCCCGCCACGGCCCGGTCGCCAGCGCTCCGCGCGCGGGTGGCGGTCAACCGTGGGCGCTTCGCCCTCGACGTCGACCTCGTGTTCCCGCCGGGCATCACGGCCCTCGTGGGTCCCTCGGGGGCGGGCAAGAGCACGTTGCTCGGCGCGCTGCTCGGCGCGCACCGACCGGACGAGGGGCGTGTCGCGCTGGGCGAGGCGGTGTGGTTCGACTCGCGCGAGGGGGTGTTCGCGCCGCCCGAGGCCCGCTCGCTCGGCGTGGTGTTCCAGTCGCTCGCCCTGTTCCCGCACCTCACCGCGCTCGAGAACGTCGCGTATGGGGCGGCGGGACCCCGGAGCGCCCGCGCGGACGCGTCCCGCGGGTGGCTGGAGCGGCTCGGAGTCGGTCACCTCGCCCACCGCACCCCGCGCTGGTACTCGGGTGGCGAGGCCCAGCGGGTCGCGCTGGCTCGCGCGCTGGCCCGCGAGCCGGCCGCGTTGCTGCTCGACGAGCCGTTCTCTGCGCTCGATGGTACGACGAAAAACGAAGTATTTGCAGCTATTTATCCAGAGCTCGTCCGCGCCGGGCGCGTGGTGGTGTGCGTGACGCATCGCGAGGAAGAGCTGCAGGGGCTCGCCTCGAGCACCGTGCGCCTCGTCGGCGGCCGGGTCTGCAATCCCTCCGCCGGGGCCTCGACCTTTGGGTAGAGTGAGCGTGCCCGTGAAGTCGCCCCCCACACCCTCGCGCACCCCCGCGGCCGCGCCCGCGTACGGTGCGCCGCCGCCTGCGAACTCCACGCCGGCGACGCGCGTCGAGGCCATGGAGCCGCTCCTCCGCGTGACGGTCGCGGTGGCCGTGGTGAGCGCCGTCCTCGGGCTGCTGGTGCTCCCGGGGCTGCTCGGCAACGTGGGCGAGCGCGCCGTCGTCTGGGGCGAGCGCGCCACGTCGACCTTCACCTACGTGGCGTTCGCCGGGCTGCTCGCGCTCATCGGCCTCGGCGGCTACGAGCTCATTCGCCGCGTCGATCTGGGCGCGTCGCGGTACGCGGCCCTCGCGCTCAGCGTCGTGTGCGTGGGCCTCGCGTCGCCGGCGGCCGCGCGCCCCCTCATGGCGTTGGCGCAGGTGGTGCTCGCGCTCGCGGCGGGGGGCTTCACGCTGTTCACTGCGGCGCGCGCGCTGCGGTCGGTGCACACGCGCGCCGTGGCGGTGGTGCTCGGGCTCGTAGGGCTCGCGGGGCTCTTCCGCGCGCTCGCGTGGACGGTCGCCGCGTTCTCGCTCGCGAGCCCCGGTGGGTACACCTTCGCGCGCGCGCTCGCGACGGTGGCGGTGGTGGTCTGGGGCCTCGCCCAGCTCGTCGCCGTGGCGTACTTCGCCACGCGTGGCAAGCTGCGCGGGCGCGTGCTCGGCAACGCCGCGCTCATCGCGGGCTTCGTCGCGACGTTCCTCGCCACCCGGCGGCCGGCTTCGGTCGCTCCCGTGGGCGCGGTGCTCCACGTGGCGTTCTCGGTGGGCGCGTCGAGCCCCGAGCCGCTCGGGCTCGTGCCGATCGCCTACTACCTCTTCCCCACGGGGCTCGCGCTGGCGTGTGTGGCGCTCCTCCAGCGCCAGACCGTGGGCGCCGTGGTCGGGCCGCTCGCGCTCGCGCTCGCGTCGCAGGGGCGGTTCGACGTGCCCTTGGCCGCGCTCTCGGTCACGGCGGGCGGCATGTGGCTCGTGCTGGCGGCGGGGGACGAGCGCGCCTTGTGGAGCGAGCTCATCGCCGCGCGTCGGCTCGCGGAGGACGGCCGCGCGCCGGCCCGTGGAGC
>CAZHGG010000957.1:0-2884 GCA_964531755.1 uncultured Polyangiaceae bacterium | reverse complement strand
CGCGCCGACGGCCCCCGCCACCCCGCCGAGCGGACCCGCGCCCGCCGCGCCGCCCGCGCCCGGCTCCACGTTCACCGTCGGCGGGTACGTCGAGGCCTATTACTCCTACAACTTCAACAACCCCTCCAACGGCCTCACCAACCTGCGCGCCTTCGACAACCGGCACAACGCCATCACCCTCCAGAACTTGGTCGCCGAGCTGGGGTGGGAATACGACGCGGTGTACGCGACCGGGGCCATCCAGTTTGGGCAGGTGGGCGAGACCTATTACGGAGTCAGCGAGCCTGCGCTGCGCGGCTCCTCCGGCGCGAGCCCCGGCGGCGCGGAGGTCTTCAAGCACATTCAAAAGGCGTATCTGGGGTGGGGCCCGACGAAGGCTCTGCGCCTCGAGGCGGGCCTGTTCCTGTCGCCGCTCGGGCCCGAGTCCATGCCCACGCACGAGAACTGGACCTGGTCGCACTCGAACCTCTTCTTCGGGCTGCCTTTTTACCACTCGGGGATCCGCGCCGGATACGACCTCTCGAAGCGGCACAACGTGCGGCTCGGCGTGTACAACGGGTGGAACAACGCGCTCGACAACAACGCCGAGAAGTCGGTCGCGCTCGAGTACACGTTCACCGCCTCGGAGAACCTCACGTTCGCCGCGCAGTATTTCACTGGTGTCGAGCGCCCCACCGGCGCGCTCGAGGGGCGCGCGTGGCGGCACCTCGTGGACGCCTCGGTGAAGGTGAAGGTCACTCCCGATCTCGAGCTCGTCGCAGACGTCGACGCGGGCGTCGAGCCCAACCGATTCGGCACGTCGGCGTGGCTCGCGGGCCTCGTGGCGGCCCGCGTGCGGGCGACGAGGTGGCTCTACCTCGCGGGCCGGCAGACGATGTTCGCGGAGAAGCGCGCGAAGCAGGGGCTCGACGTGGCCGAGCCCATCGCCATCCCCGTGGAGTGGACCACGTCGACCACCGCCACCGTCGACGTCCGCCCCGTGCCGCACCTCTCGGCGAAGCTCGAGTACCGCCACGACGCCGCCGAGGCCGCCGTCTTCTACCGGAGCGTCGTCGCGGGCGACGGAGACGCGAGCCCGTTCGTGGCGAACGCCCGCTCGCAGGACACGCTCACGCTCGGGCTCACGGCGTGGTTCTGAGGCGCGCGGCGCGCGGCGCCATCGCGGCGACGCGCGCCGGCAAGGGTGCGCCCCGCGGCCGTGTGCGATAGCCTCACGACCTCGCGCGATGGATACCCTCCGATCGCCGTGGCAGTCGACCCTCTTCCGAGAGGGCGTGGGCCTGCGCGCCCGAGGGGTCGCGGCTCAGGGGAGCCCGCGGACGAAGGCGGCGATCGCCGCGGCCACCGGGCCCGGCGCCTCGATGGTGGGGAAGTGCGAGCACGCGTCGACCTTCTCCACGCGAAACCACGGGTGCGAGGCGGCGAAGTCCTGCTGCGCGGCGAGGAACCCGGGGTCGTCCGGCTGGGCGTAGAGGTGCAGCGTGGGGCACGCCGGAGAGAGGCCCTCCAGCACGGCGAGGGGGCTCGGGTGCGCCTGGAACGCCGCGCCGATCTCGCGCGCCGCGCGCGACCACATGGCGAAGCCGTACTCGCCCATCTTCTCCACGAACGCGTGCACCTCCGCGCTCGCCACGCCGGTGGTCCACCGTTCGAACAGGCCCGCGCGTGCACCCGACCACCGCGCGGGGTCCTGGAGCGCGGCGAGACCGGCCAGAAAGCCCGGTGGGGCGCCCGTGACCATCCAGTCGATGAGCACGATCCCAGGGACCTTGGCGGGCCCGAGCCGCCTCCGCAGCTCGATCGCGAGCCACCCCGCGTGCGCGGTCGCCACAGGGACGACGCGGCTCACCCCCGCTGCCTCGATGACCGCCAGCGCGTCGGCCACGAGGTCCTCGGCGCCGAAGTCGGCGTCGGTTGCGCCCGAGCCGCCGTGCCCGCGCCAGTCGACGGCGAGCACGCGGTGGGCCTCCCCGAGCGCCGCGTACATGGGCCGAAACGCGCTGCGCGGAGCGCACCACCCCGGCAGGCCCAGGAGGGCGGTGGCGCCGTCTCCGATGTCATCGTACGCGATGGGGATCTCTCCGCTCGTCTTCATGGTGACCTCCTCGGGTTGTCTTCTTCGAACTGGATCACGAGCCGGGCGAGCACCTTCTCCGCTGCGCGCGCGTCGAGCCCGGCCGCGCGCAGGGACCCGTAGAACGGGAAATTCAGCAGCGTGAAGAGCGTGGCCTCCTCCGCTCGCCCCAAGCGCCGCCGCGCCGCGGCCAACACGAGCGCGCGGCCCGAGTCCTCGATGAGCTGCAGCGCGGCGTGGAGCTCGGGGAAGAAGTCGCGCTCTCGGTACGCGGCGTGCAGCCACGCCTCCCCCTTGCCGTAGCAGTGGACGTTCGCCCGCACGAGGAACCGGAGCCGCTCGCTCGCGTCGTCGAGCTCCGTGAACTTGGCGGTCGCCTGCTCGAGCGTGATCGGCGTGATGAGGTCGAAGACCGTGCGCGCGCACGCCGGCACGAGCTCTCTCAGCGAGGGGAAGTGCCGGTACATCGTCGCGGTCGACACGCCCGCCCGCTCGGCGATCTCCTCCCAGCGCGTGGCCTGGACCCCGCGCTCGGCGTGGAGCGCCATCGCCGCGGAGACGATGCGCGCCCTCGTCTCCGCGACCGCGCTGGCGCGGGCGCCCATGTCGTAGCGTCGAGGTGCCATTTCGAGAGAATCCTTCACGCACGAAATTGACTCGCGAAAGCGCCGGCGTCAAGAGCTTCGTGCGTGTATTTGATGCGTCGATG
This sequence comes from uncultured Polyangiaceae bacterium, assembly GCA_964531755.1. Classification (GTDB taxonomy): domain Bacteria; phylum Myxococcota_A; class Polyangia; order Polyangiales; family Polyangiaceae; genus JAAFHV01. The sequence goes on along the minus strand of CAZHGG010000957.1, from coordinate 101 downwards.
TGTCTCGCCAAATGCCAGGGCGGGCGGCGCTGCGCGGGGGGCGAGCCACCGCGGCGCGCGCGGGCTACGCTCACCGCGTGCGGCCCTCCCTCGCTCCCTCT
>CAZHGG010000956.1:0-2889 GCA_964531755.1 uncultured Polyangiaceae bacterium | reverse complement strand
CCCTCCCCGACGCACGCACCACCGACGCGGGCCCGCCCGAGGCGGACGAGGACAACGCGCCGCCGCCCCCCGCCGACGCTGCGGCGCCGGATGCGACGCCTCCCAAGGCCGACGCCAGCCCGCCGCCCCTCCACACCGGCCCCGTCACGTCGCAGGAGGACGCCGTCGCGCGCGCGGCGCGGGCGGCCGACGCCGCGCTCGACAAGGCGTACGCCGCCCACGTGAAGAAGGTGCAGATCGCGCCAACCCACGCCGGGTCGTGGACCCGCGGCGTGAGCCAAGACGTGAAGAGCGTCGCCAGCGGGTGGGAGATCCGCTTCGCGAGCCACCCGCCCGCGGGGTTCTCGTACGAGGCCGTGGTCCACGTGACGGCTCGGGGCGACGTCGCCGTGAAGAAGGCCTCCGCGGAGCACGCGAGCGACTGAACCTCACATCGCCCCCTCGACCCCGAGGCTCGGCACCGTAATAGGTCCGATCTGTTCGCCAACGCAGCCGTTGCCTAGATCGACGTCGTCGGCCCCGGCGCGGGTGGCGCACCGTACGCCCGTCGCCTCCTTCCGCAGGGTGACGTTCAACCCCTCGAGCACGAGCGACACATGCCGCGTGGCGCCGAGCTCCCAGCGCTTCTCGAGGCGCACGTCGAACCGCGAGAACAGCGGGAGCCGGGCGCTGTTCGGGGCCGCGAGGAGCGCGCCGTCGCTCGCCGTAGGGGTGTACGGGCGCCCCGAGTAGAGGACGAACCGGACCCCCGCCCGGTAGCCCCGCCCCACGTCGTACGCGACCGCGGCGTTCAGCACGTGGGTCCGATCGTAGTCCGAGGGGATGACCACGCGCCCGTCGTTCGCGAGGCTCGCGCCCGCCGGGGGCGTCTCCCCGCCGAAGACGCTCGCCGGCACCGTGCGCGTCGCGCGCGACAGGGTGTACGACACGAAGCCGGTGATGCGCTTCGAGAGGTCACGCTTGAGATAGAGCTCGAGGCCGACCGCGCTGCCGCTCGTGCGCGTGGTGCAAGCGTTGCCGTCGGTGAACGCGTTGCGCGCGCCAGGGCACGCGGCGAAGGCGTCCGCGAGGCCGATGGTGCGCGACGAGAAGAACGTGGTGGTGAGCGCCATCGCGTAGGGCAGCGTCCACTCGACGCCGTGGCTCGTCTGCGCCGAGCGCTCGAGCCCCTCACGGAGGCGCCCCACGGTGAGCCCCGGCAGAGGGAGGAGGAAGCGCGGCGGCTGCGCGGCGATGCCCACCGCCGACACGAACACCACCCGCGGGACGACGCCCACCCGCACCGAGAGCCGAGGCTCGACGGAGACCTGCTTGCCCGGCAGCGCGTCGGGCTCGGCCCCGGGCGCGCGCTCGAACGCGGAGATCCGGTAGGCCGCGTAGTGGTCGAGCCGGACGCCCGCGGTGAAGCGGAGCCGGCCGGCCGGTGACCAGGTGACGTCGGCGCGCGTCCCGAGGAGCAGCTCGTCGCGCGTGGGGAAGAGCTTCACGAACTCGGGGTTCGGCGGCACGTCGGCCTCGCCGCGCACCTCGTAGCGGTTGTACTGGGTGTCGGCGCCGCCGCGGAGGACGATCTCGCGGCTCAACGCTCGCTCCCACTCCAGGCGCCACCCGAAGAGCTCGCCTCGCACGCGATCGCGCAGGCCGAGCGCGCTGCCGTCGGTGCCGACCGTGAGCGCCGTGCGCACCTTGCCGGAGGGGATGACGTGGTCGTGGCGGAGCTCGACGCGATGAAACTCGGTCTCGAAGATGGTGCGGGTGTCGCCCCCGGTCTGGACCGTCTCGCCAACGCCGACCGGATCGTCGACGACGGTCTTGTTGCCGACTGCGGCCACACGACGCCCGAGGTAGTCGTAGCTCCCGAGCACGAAGAGCGTGAGCGTGTCGCGCTCGCCGAGGTGCACGCTGAGGCGCGACTGGTAGTCCCAGTAGGAGAGGCGCGTGTTCGGGGCGAAGAGGGGGAGGAGCAGGCCCGGGTAGCCGAAGCGGCCCGCCACGAGCGCGGAGCCGCGCTGGCGGGGGAGCGGCACCTCGACGAGGGCGCCGGCGTCGAGCAGCCGCGCGTTGGCCTCGCCGCGGAGCCGCTGCGACGGCTCCTTCGTGACGCCCGAGACCACGCCGCCCGACGAGCGCCCGAACTCCGCGGGCGCCGCGCCCGGGTAGAAGTCGATGCGGTCGACCAGCGCGGGGTGCACGACGCTCGGGCCCGCCCCGAGGTGAAACAGCACCGGGAGGCGGACCCCGTCGAGGAAGTAGCCCGTGGCCCCGGGCGGCGCGCCGCGCACGAAGAAGAACGGCAGGCCGCTGGCGACCGGGACCACGCCCGGGAGGGTCTCGATCGCGCGGAACCCGTCGCCGAAGGCGCCCGGCACGTCGCGGATCTCCGCGCGGCCCATGCGGGTCACGCCCGCGAGCCGCCGCGCCCCGAGCACCTGGATCTGCGTGACCTCCGGCGCGAGCGCGTCGTACGGGTTCGGCGGCAGCGCCACGCGCGGCGGGGGCCCCGGACGCGGCGGCGGCTCCGGGTACGGGTCGTCGGGCAGCTCGACCGGCGGGAGCAGCTCGAGCGGCACGCGGATGCGCGCGGCGATCGGCCTCCCGCCGCGGGTCGCGGGCGCGAAGGGCGTCGCGCGCACGGCGGCGAGGGCGGCCTCGGCGAGCGCCGCCTCGCCGCTCACGACGTGGGCCTCGGTCACGCGGCCGTCGGCCTCGACCACGAGCTCGACGACCACCTGCGCCGCGGCGACCGCGCCCGGCGGGTAGGCGGCCCGAAGCGGCGCGAGGGGTCGCGGGGGCACGACCGAAGGCGTCTCCTCCGGCTCGGCGCGCGCGTCTCGCGGCGTCGCGGGCCCCGCGAGCGCGAGGCCCGCGAGCGACGCGAGGCTCAGGCGG
>CAZHGG010000955.1:0-2889 GCA_964531755.1 uncultured Polyangiaceae bacterium | reverse complement strand
CCTCCACGGACGCCCCGCTCGCCGGCAGCGGCGCGCCCGATCCTCGCGACGCCGCGCCGGACGCCTGCGCGGGCCTCGACGGGTGTGGCCCTGCAGAGGCCGGAGATCCCTGCGCGCACGCGGCCGCCGCGTCGTGGCTCCGGATCGTCACGAAGGCGCAGCCTCCGCGCGGGCGGGCGCGGGCGCGCCTCGCGTTCGATCCGAGCGACGAGAGCCTCGTGCTGTTCGGGGGCGTCGTCGCGGGCGAGGCTGGCGACGAGGCCACGCTCACCAGCGAGACCCTCCGGCTCACAGACAACGTGTGGTCCGCCCCCGCTCCCCCGCGGAGCCCTTCGCCGCGGAGGGACCACGCGATGACCACCGGCGACGGGCGGATCTACCTGTTCGGCGGCCAGGGCGCCCTCGAGCTCAGCGACGAGCTCTGGGAGTGGACGGGCGCCACGTGGAGCGAGCTCTGCACGAGCGCGGCGTGCCGCGCCACGAGGCCGCCGGCGCGCGCGACCGCGGGGCTCGCCTACGACTCGGAGCGTCGCCGGCTCGTGCTCGTCGGCGGGACCGGCGCGCGCGGAGCGACCGACGACACGTGGGAGTGGGACGGCGCGGCGTGGACGCGCGTGTGCGGCGCGCCCCTCCCGTCGTGCGGCTTCGTCGCGTCGCACGCGCTCTCCGGGGGCGCCGCGTACGACCGCGTGCGCAGGCGCACGGTCTTCCTTCATGAGCACGTGCCCAGCCTCACCTACGAGTTCGACGGCGCCCGGTGGACCCGCGCCGAGAGCGCCGCAGCGCCCCCGTTCGCAGGCGGAGACTTCGGGCACGTGGCCGGGACCGCGTACGACCCGATCCGCGGAGTGACGGTCTCGCTCGGGCACGCGGGGCTTGGGAACTACCGCGCGTGGGAGTGGAACGGGGTGTGCTGGTGGGACACCACGTCCCGTTCGCTCGACGGGGACACCCTCCACGCCGCGATTGCCTACGACCCGAGGCACGCGCGCCTCGTGCGCGTCGGGGGCGAAGCGGCCGCGGGGGTGTTCGACCGCGAAGCGTACGAGCGCCCGTCGCGCTGACGCCTGTGGGTCGCCCCCCAAGAGATAAATCCTCACAACTCCGTAGTTCCCACACTACCGGCGAGGACAGGGCTGCCCTCAGGATGGAGCGAGGAAGGGGAGGACGATGAGCGACATGAACGGAAGGAACCGCGGCCCCGCGGGGCGGAGCGCTGCGCCCCGCGGGAGCGCCGCGCGCCCCCTCGCGCGGGAGGAGGACCCGGGCCGCGACGGGCGCGTGGACCCTCGCGCCGAGACGACGACCGCGGAGGAGCTGCGCGCGATGCTGCGCGCCGTGCTCGACGCGATCCCCGCGGCGGCGCTGGTGGTGTCGCGGGAGGGGACGCTCTTGGAGGCCAACTCCCCCGGTCGCCAGTGGCTCGACCGCGGGGGCGTCGCCGAGGAGGGGCTGCGCGCGGCGCTGCGCGGGGAGGCCGCCAGCGAGTTCGCCGCTACGCAGATCGCCGGAGGCGGCGGCGGGGTCCTGTTGGTTCGCCGCGACGACGACGAGGCCGGCGACGACTCCGCCCCGAGGGTCCCCCTCCGGTGGCGCTTCACGCCGCGCGAGCGCGACATCTTGACCCTCCTGCTGGACGGCCGCTCGAACCGCACGATCGCCGCCGCGCTCGACATCGTGGAGCGGACCGTGGAGACGCACCTCACGTCCATGTTCGAGAAGGCGGGAGTGACGTCCCGCGCCGAGCTCGTCGCACACGTCGCGATCGAGGCGCGCTCGGGACGATAGTCGACTCCGCGCGTCGGCGCGTCCGCCCGACGGCCACCGCTCGACCTCGGCGCGATCCCCGCGCGCCGACGGGCAGCAAGTCGGCTCCAACATCACGACGGTCGCCGGGTCGACGCGCGCGCTATCACGCGCATTTCCGCCCCTCGTGACGACTCACGCCTACGAGCGCTGCGCCGCGGCGTCACCCCACAAATCGTCGCGTCGCAGGGGTTTCCACGATTTCGCTCCCGCGGCGAGTCGGTCACGATACTCCGTGGGGAATGGGGTTGACCGTGGGTGGGAATCGCGACGCGGACGGAGCGTGCCTTGTCGCGGGCGACCGTCGCCGAGGTGGGCTCGCGCGACCGCGGTGGGGAAGGGACAACACATGAGAACACGCAGCTGGGTCGTCGTGGGGTTGGTGGCGGCCGTGGGGGCGGGCGTCACGGGCGGGGGGTGCAGCTTCGCGGACCCGGTGGGCAAGACCGGGGACTCGGGCGCGGGCGCCGACGGCGCCCTGCCGCCCGTGGGGAGCGGCGACGCGTCCTTGGACGTGAGCGCTCCTCCGACGGACGCCAAGCCCGACTCGCCGCCTCCGGGAGACGGGGGCGACGCGGAGACGGGCCCGCCGGTCGACGCGGGTGACGCCGCCCCGCCCGCCTGCGCGCCCGTCGACGGCAAGCGCTGCGCGAGCGGCTCCTCGACCACCCTCGAGACCTGCGCCCCGAGCGGCGCCTGGGTCGCCGGGGCGTGCCCCGCGGCGACGCCGCGCTGCAAGACCGACGCGTGCGTGGAGACCTGCACCCCAGGCGCCAAGCGCTGCAAGGGCAACGACGTGGAGACCTGCGCGTCCGACGGCACCTGGGGCGCCGCCGTCGCCTGCGCCGCGCCCAAGCCCTTCTGCAACGGCGCCGGCGAGTGCGAGACAGGCATCACCTGCACCGCGGGCAACACCCGCTGCAACGCCAACTCCGTCGAGACCTGCGTCGGCGGCGACTCCTGGAGCCCCCCCGTCGCCTGCCCCGCCGCCACCCCCGCGTGTTCGGGAGCGGGATTGTGCGGCATCCTCGAGTGCACTCCGGGCGCCCCCGGCTGCCTCGCCAACAGCACACGAACCTGCAA
>CAZHGG010000954.1:0-2900 GCA_964531755.1 uncultured Polyangiaceae bacterium | reverse complement strand
ACGATGCAGATGTCGGCGCAGGTGAAATACGTGTCGCCGGCGGCGAGAGATTGCTGATTGGTGACGCAGGCTTGGCCGATCATCAGCTGACGCACCGCGAGCGTGCACGCCGTGCACGACTTGCCGGCGGGCAGGGTGGCGCTGACCGTACGCTTGGAGGGCACGGCGGTGCCCGCGGGGTCGTTCACCTGGGTGAGGATCTGGAAGTTTTGGTCGTTCGCCTCCGAGAAGAGCACCTGGAAGCAGCCGCGGTGGTCGATGGTCTCCGTGAACTCGACCTGCACGGTCTGCCCAACGGCGTAGACCGTGGGCTTGGCCGTGCGTGCGACGCCACCGCACGGGCCGTTCTTGTGCGCGTCCGCGCCGGCCTTCCCCACGTCGCGCGGCGGGGGCGTGTTCAACATGGTGTGCGCCGCCGCGGGCGCCGTGGCGGAGACGAGCCCTGCCAAGAGGAGCGGGACGAGGCGTGCACGCATCGACGAAGCATACACCGTCTCGGGGGCCTCGTCTCGTCCGCCCGGGCCACCCCTTCAGCGCGCCTCCCGACCCCGGCCGAGCTGGCTCGCCGGCGGGCGCGACACCGACGGGCTCGTCGGGTCGAAGAAGCGCCACGGCCTCTCCGCGTGCTCCCCGGCGTAGCTGACGCCGACGCGTGGAGAGGCCGCGACCGCCCGCGCGGGGCCCGCGCCCTCCACGAGGTAGAGCGCCGGCGACGTCACGAGGTCGACGCCGCCGGCCTCCCGGCCGATCCCCAGGGCTCGCGTGACGCGCCCGGGGCCGTCTCCCCTCGCGTCGTCAGGTCCGTCGGGCTCGACGCCACGCACGAGCACGGCGTGCCCGGCGCCCTCCGTGGCGCACACGACGTTGAAGCAGAGGTGCATGCCGTAGACGAGGAACACGTACGCGTGCCCAGGCGGGCCGAACAGGTCGCGGCGGGCGGGGGTGCGCCCAAAGCGCGCGTGGCAGGCGCGGTCGGCGGGGCCCTCGTACGCCTCGGTCTCGACGATCGTCCCCGCGCGGCGGAGGCCGCCGGCCTCGCGCACGAGCTTCGCGCCGATGAGCGCCCGCGCGACGTGCACCGCGTCTCGGGCGAAGAACTCCCGCGTGAGCCTCCGCACTCTCACCTCCGGCCCGAGCGCCACGCCCGGCGAGCGGCACACTAGCTCGCGGGCTCCTCCCGCGCGACCTCCCGAGCAAGCTCCCCGGAGGGCCGCCCGTGTGCTAAAGGACCGGCATGGATCTCACTGTGCTCCTTGAGCCCAAGCTCGATCTGCCGCGCCTCACCGCCATCCTCGACGGCATGGGCCATCAGGGGCGCCTCCACACGGTGCGGGGCTGGGGAAAGCACCGGCAGGCCGAGTTGTTCGAGGCGGCCAAGGGGTACCGCCCGCTCACGCTCAGCCATTTCGTCCCCGCCGACGTGGCCGACCACACCGAGGTCATCCACGACGGTCGGAACACGCTGCCGCTGTTCAACAACTTCCAGAAGCGCTTCTGCCGACCCCCGGAGGCGACGGAGCTCCACGGGTACAACGAGGGCTCCACGCGGGTGTTCACCGGCCCGGGCTACTACGTCGCCACCGAGCGCGACGGCGAGCTCGTGATCGACTACCGCAGGCAGGCCACCGCCAAAGACCCGCGCTGGCCCGAGATCTTGCCCAACAGCAAGAAGCTCGGGTTCCTCGTGTACGAGGGGATGGTCGACTACATGCGCGGGCTCTCCAGCCACGTCTCGATCGGCCGCGCAGAGAAGGGCGGCAAGCTCATCGACGCGTATTTCGTCCTCGTGCGGCAGGACGCCCCCGCGGCCTCTTGATGTCGTTCGACCAGTTCGTCGAGCTGCACGCGGCGCTCCTCGTGAAGCACGCGCGGGCCCACGCCGCCCGCACCCCCGACTCGCTCCCGCCGGAGGATCTCGTGGCGGAGCTCACCCGCGTGCTCGAGGCGGTGGAGACCTCGGGCGTCGATCTGTTCGCCATCACGAGCCCCGACGCGTACCTACGGTCCACGATGCCGCTCGTCGGCCGCCGGGCCAAGCGACGGCGCACACTGCTCGAGCAGATCACCTCCGGCGACGACGTCGAGGCCGTGGCCGCCGATCTCGCGGCGCTCGAGGCCGAGCTGCCCGAGCCGCCGCCCGCGCCCTCGGAGGCCGCCCGCGACGCGCGCGCGCGCCTCGACGCGGTGCACGCCGGGCTCTCGCCGCGGGACGCACTGGCGTTCGCGCTCTGCTTCGAGGACGACCGTCAGCTCGAGGGCGCCGCCGGGGCGCTGACCACGGCGACCGAAGATCTCCTCGCCAGCCGGGCGCGAGCCCTCTCGCTCGCGCGCGAGCTGCGCACGTTCGGCGACGCCGGACGCCACGCGTCCGACGAGGAGCTCTGCGCGCTGCTGGCGGCGCTCGCGCGGGAGGCGGCGGACCCCGCCGGCTCCGGCAAGCACCTCGACGACCCGCTGATCGCGCTCATCCGCGGCGGCGATCCGAGCGACGACCTCGCGGACGCCGTGTCCCATGTCGCCAAGTGCGTGGACTGCCGCGCCCGCGTCGCGGAGGGCGAGGCGACGCAGCGCGCGGTGGTGGTCATGGCGATCGACGCCGGCCCGGGCGCGAAGGGCGCCTTCCTCGCGAGCGCCGCCGAGGAGGCGCACGCGCGGCTCGTCGACCGCGGCGGCGGGCGCTACACGGCCGTGCTCGAGGCCGACAACCTCGGCGACTTCAAGGCGAAGCTCACGGCTGGCGGCGTGGCGCGCGTCGCCGTGGCGGGCCAGGTCGAGCTGCCGATCGCGCGGCGGCGGGCGGCGAGCCTCGTCGACCCCACGGAGGCCGGCGGCACCGACGGCGCGGAGCTCAAGGCGTGGTCCGACATCGCGAGGGTGCAGGTCGCGCGGACGCCCGCGGC
>CAZHGG010000953.1:0-2903 GCA_964531755.1 uncultured Polyangiaceae bacterium | reverse complement strand
GGCTTCGCGGGCGGCCGCGGGGGCGCGGGCGGAGGCCCAGGGGGCGTGGCCGGCCCGCCGCACGCAGAGAGCGCGGCGAGCGAGAGCGAGAGGAGGAGCGCCTTCATCCTCGGCATGTTCGTCGGTCGGGAAGGAGGTGGCAACGGCGTCATCACCTGTGGACGTGGCGCGTCGGCGCACGCAGCACCTGCGAGCGGTAAACGGATGTAAAGCTCATCGGGATGCGAACCGACGCGCCCTCGGCTACCGGCGGGGCACGACGGGGCGACGAGGTACACTCACGAGATGCGCGGGGTCAGCCCACGAACCTCGAGCGACCCATGAACCTCGAAGTGAGCCACGAAGGGGCGAACGTAGGTCGACGGCGAGCCCGAGCCGATGGCGAGGTCTCGCCATGAACCGCGCGTTGCTCGGAGTGACGGCGCTGAACCTCACGCTCGGCGCGCTCGTATTGGTGCTCCTCGAAGCCCGCGAGCGGGCGCGTCTGTCCGACGAGATCGCGTACCAGGCACACCGCGACGAGCAGTTTCAGCTGCAGTGCAAGCTCGACGTTCTGGAGCTTCGGGCTCGGCTCATGCCACGCCAGGCAGGTGCCGCCATCGACGGCTCGCGACTGGGAGACTTCCCGCCGAGGAGATGGCCCACGACGGCGCCCGAGAGCGAGCTTGCCTCTCCGCCGCGGGCGGCGTGCCAAGGCCGGTGCGACGACGAGCCTCTCGACCGCAGGAGGCGGCGGGGATATTGACGTGCCCCGGCCAGCTCGCAGAAGAGCTCTCCCAGCGAGGAAGTGGCAACGGCGGTGTCTGCGCGTGAAGGACCCCAGTGCGGGGCTTGGCTGTCGATCGCCGCGCGATGGACTTCGCGAGACGACGTGGCACGCTACGGCATGGTGCGGACGTGGCGACGTGTGGCCGCTCTCGCGATAGTGCTCGCGAGCGTAGGCCCGGGGTGCACGTCCGGCCCCGACTGCTCCCCCGCCGAGTGCGGCCGGCTCACCATCGAGAGTCGCATGGCGGACGCGAGCTCGAGCGCAATCTCCATCGTCGGTTCGCCGCGACCGCTCGTCGGCGGGATCGAAGGTCGGCCGGTCGCGGAGGGGACCTGCTTCGCGGCGATCGCGGCGCGCTCGACCGACTCGTTGATCGTCGGGTCGACGGTCGGGGTGGCGCACCGGCTGTCCGCACGTTGCCTCGTGGCGGGCGAGACCGTCGTGTTCGCCGTCGCCCTCGACGATCTGCGCGTGGAGCCCGCCGGCAGCCTCGCGAGGGAGGTCACCGGTTGGACGTCGCGGAGCGAATCCGTCGACTGCTGGATCCGCGATCCGCGCGGTCAGCCGAGCGCCGAGGTCGTGGTCGCGGGTGGGCCGGGGGCTGTGGCGCCCTTCCCAGCGATGGTCACGTCGGACTTCCGGAGGGAGGTGACGATTCGAATCACGAACACGGCTTGCACCCCGATTGACGCAACCCTCCGGTTCGTGATGGTGCCATCCGACTTCAAGGGACGCATCGAGTCGTGCGAGGTCTGCGCGCTTTGATTCAACGCCGGTCCGCCCGCGCGCGCGTGCCCAGCGCTCCCCCGCGCGCGGCAAACTGAGGTAATGCTCGTGGGGATGGCGAGCTCCGTGCATCCCGTCCGACGGCTGCTCACCCACGTGTTTCGCATGGCCGCGCGCACGTACTTTCGCTCGATCGAGGTCGTGGGCGACGTGCCCGACGCGAACGTGGGGTCGCGGCTCTTCGCGAGCAACCACGTGAACGCGCTGGTCGACCCTATCCTCGTCGTCACCACCGCGGCGTGCCCGATCTCGCCGGTCGCGAAGAGCACCCTCTGGAAGATCCCCGGCCTCGCGTGGCTCCTCGACATGGCCGACGCCGTGCCCATCGTCCGCCGACGGGACGCGCCGAACAAGTCGGCCGCGGACAACGACGAGGTCTTCGAGCGCGTCGCAGGGCACCTCCAAAACGGCGGAAACATTCTCATTTTTCCGGAGGGCACCAGCCACAACGAGCCCCACCTGGTCGCGCTGCGGTCGGGCGCGGGGCGCATGCTCGCGCGGGCGAAGGCGGGCGGCGCGGGCGACCTCGAGGTGCAGGCCGTGGGCCTCGAGTTCGACGAGCGCAACGTGTTCCGCTCGCGCGTGCTCGTCGTGTACGGGCCGGTCGTGCGCGTGGCGGACATGGGGGATCTCGAGGGCGACGCGCTGGCCGAGCGCATCACCGAGCTCCTCGACGCGGGGCTGCGCGAGCTCGTGGTCGAGGGCCAGACCTGGGAGGAGCGAGTGCTCGTCACGCGCGTCGCCGAGCTCCTCGGCGCCGAGCTCGAGGACGCCTCCCTCGAGGCCTGGAACGCCATCGGGCGGCGCGTGAAGGCGGCGCGCGCGCTGCTCCGCGACGACGACGCGCTCGTGTCCGAGGCGAGCGCGGCCGTCACCGCTTATTACGCCGCCCTCGGCGAGGCCCGCACCAGCGACGCGGCCGTGCGCGACGGCGGCACCGGGTACCGGCCCGCGCGCCTCCCGTCGCTGCTGTTTCTCCTCGCCGTGCTCCCGCTCGCGCTGTTCGGCGCCGTCGTCTACACCCTCCCCTACCAGGTGCCCCGGCTCGTCGTTCGGGCCGCCAAAGAGGAGGACTCCGACATGACCTCGACCTACAAGCTCGGGGCGGGGCTCGTGCTCTTTCCGCTCTGGGCCCTCGTCGGCTGCGTGCTCGCCGCGCTCACGCTGCCGCCGGCCGCCGCGCTGGCATGCGTCGTCGCCCTCCTCACGAGCCCCTTCGCGGCGCTCGCGTGGCAGGACCGCCTCCCGCGCCTCGCCGACACGTTCTGGCTCTTGCTCGGGCGGGGCACGCGCCTCGCGCACCTGCGCCACCTCCGCGCCCGCGCGCTCGACGCGATCGGGCGCGCCC
>CAZHGG010000952.1:0-2905 GCA_964531755.1 uncultured Polyangiaceae bacterium | reverse complement strand
TCCACGTGAACATCGCGCTCATCGTGAAGTTCATGCCGAACTACTTCTTCGCGCCCGCCGAGTACCCGGCGGTTCCCCGCATGGACGCTGCGAAGAACGATGACTTTCTCTTCGACCAGGGCTCCGCCAGCGGGCTCGGGAAGATCCGGTTCCACGACTACGCGGACGCGTTCAAGGCCTACTCGCTGCCCAACGTCACGCGCTTTCAAGAGCAGATCGCCGTGCTGCGCGAGCTGCTCGCCACGGCCACGCCGGACGACGCGCAGCGCAAGGACCTCGACTTTCTCATGACCCTGGGCGAGATGTTCACCCTCGTCGTGTACGCCCAGCTCATCGCCGAGAACGCGAAGCTCTACGGGGTGGAGGACGACCTCGTCGACCAGATGTTCGACTGCTTCGTGCGCGACTTTGCCAAGTTCGCCCAGCAGCTCCACGCGAAGCCGAGCAGCACCGAGGCGCAGATGGCCTGCTGCCTGCGCCTCATTCGAAAGCCCGCGTTCGACGAGCGCCGCTACGAGCACATCTGGAAGGACCACGTGCACGCGCTGAAGGGCGCCTACGAGATGAGCCCTTGAGGGGCGCGGGCGCGCCGCGCGCTCCGCGCGCCGGCGTGTAGTGGCGTCGCGTGTCGAGCTCGAGGGCTTCGGGCTCCACGGCGGCCGGCGCGCGCGCCTCGAGGCGTGGGCCGCGCCCGGACCGCTCGTGCTCGTCGCGGGCGGTCGGGCGCACCCGCTCGCCGCGCTGCGCGCCTCGGGCGAGCGCCGGTCGACCGAGCTCCGAGGCGAGGGGCTCGCGGTCCGCACCGTGGAGCACCTCTTCGCCGCGCTCGCCGCGCTCGCCCTTCACGAGGGCGTCGCGCTCGCGCTCACCCGTGGCGACGAGTGCCCGCTGCTCGATGGTGGCGCGCGCGCCTATTTCAATGCACTCTGCACGCTCTCGCTGCCGCCGGTGGCCCCCCACCTCACGGTCGAGGCGGACGGCGAGGTGCGCGTGGGGCAGAGCGTCTACCGCTTCTCCGCGCCCGCGAGCCCCACGTCGCGCGCGCGCGTGTCGGTGGAGGTCGACTTCGACGACCCGCGGCTCGCGCCCCACGCCGCCTGGGACGGCGACGCGGACGACTTCGCCCGACGGATCGCCCCCGCGCGCACGTTCGGCTTCGCGCGCGAGCTGGGGGAGCTCGCCGAGCGTGGCCTCGCCTCGCACGTCGACCGCGAGAGCGTGGTGCTCGTCACGGACGCCGCCGTGCTCTCCGCGGGCCCGCCGTTCCTCGCGGACGAGCCCGCGCGTCACAAGCTCCTCGACCTCATCGGCGATCTCGTCGCGTGGGGAGGCCCGCCGCGCGGCGCGGTGCACGCCGAGCGCCCCGGGCACGCGGCCACCCACGCCGCGGTGGCCGAGGGGCTGGCCCGCGGACTGCTCGCGCGTCGTGGCGTCGCAGAAGAACGTTGACCCGTCGCGCTCCTGCTGGTGTTTTGCCAGCGTGACCGAGCCCGCCGACTCCCCGAGCGAGACGCCCCGCGCGCTCTCGCGCAACGTGATGCTCACCGTGCTCGTGGCGGCGCTCGGGTACTTCGTCGACATCTACGACCTCATCTTGTTCAGCATCGTGCGGGTGCCGAGCCTGAAATCGTTCGGCCTCACCGGCGCCGAGCTCACCGACGTGGGCGTGCGCCTCATCAACTGGCAGATGGGCGGCATGCTCCTCGGCGGCATCTTGTGGGGCGTGCTTGGCGACAAGCGAGGCCGCCTCACGGTGCTCTTCGGGTCCATCCTCACGTACTCGCTCGCGAACATCGCCAACGGGCTCGCGCAGTCGATCTTCCAGTACGAGGTCCTCCGCTTCATCGCGGGCGTGGGGCTCGCCGGCGAGCTCGGCGCGGGCATCACGCTCGTGAGCGAGCTCATGCCGCGCGAGTCGCGCGGATACGGCACGACGCTGGTGGCCGGGGTAGGCATCCTGGGCGCGGTCGTCGCGGCGCTCGTGGGCGACGCCTTCTCGTGGCGCACGGCGTACTTCGTGGGCGGGGGCCTCGGCCTGTCGCTCTTGCTCGTGCGGGTGGGGCTGCGCGAGAGCCAGATGTTCTCCGGCGCGAAGGCGAGCGGGGCCAAGCACGGCGACTTCTTCGCGCTCTTCCGGAGCGCCTCGCGCCTGCGCCGCTACCTCGCCATCATCCTCGTGGCGGTGCCGGTCTGGTACGCCGTGGGCATCCTCGTGACGTTCTCGCCGGAGCTCGCCGCGGCCATGGGGCTCGCTGTCGCGCCCAAGCCCTCCACCGCGGTCATGGCCATGTACGTCGGGCTCGCGATCGGCGACTTTGGCAGCGGCCTCCTGAGCCAGCTCCTCCAGAGCCGCAAGAAGGTGCTCTTCGGCTTCCTCGCGCTCGCCGTGCTCTCGACGCTCGCGTACTTCACGGTGGGCCGCTCGTCGCTCACGGCCTTCTACGCCACGGTGTTCGTGCTCGGCATCGCGTCGGGCTACTGGGCCGTGTTCGTCACGGTGGCCTCGGAGCAGTTCGGCACGAACCTCCGCTCGACGGCCACGACGACGGCGCCCAACTTCGTGCGCGGCGCGGTGGTGCTCGTCACCTCGAGCTTCCAGGTCATGAAAGACGGCCTCGGGGTGGTGGGCAGCGCGGTGGTCGTGGGCGTGGTCGTCTTCACGCTGGCGTTCGTCTCGCTCCTGGGGCTCGAGGAGACCCACGGGAAAGACCTCGATTTTCTCGAAGAGTAGCGAGCCCCTACGCGTCGGGTACGCCCCTCACGGCGCGGGGCGCGGGGCCCGCGGCCTCACCGCGAGGTGCAGCTCGTCCACGAGGTCGGCGGCGCCTCAGGCGCGTTCTCCCAGCGGATCTCCACCTTGTGGCAGGCGAGGCGAGGCGGGGGCGACGAGGCGCCGAACGCCGCG
>CAZHGG010000951.1:0-2905 GCA_964531755.1 uncultured Polyangiaceae bacterium | reverse complement strand
GCAGTGCCCGAGACCGTCGCGCGAGCCGCGCGCTGCGCCGCGCGCCGCGCAATCGCGATGGCGTGTTCGAGGCGTCGTGTTAGCTCGGCGTCGTGTACGGCGACCTCGACCGGCACGCCCTCCGAGGGCGCACGCGGGCGCTCCGCGCGGCTCACGTGGCCCTCTTCTCGCGGAAGAAGCAGTTGTTCAGGCACGTGAGCGGGCACGCGTCGATCAGGGCGCGCGTGCGCGCGTACGCTTGGCTGTTCCACACGGACTGCACGCTCGTGACCCGCGCGTCGCCGTGCGACCAGGGCAGCCGGTAGCACGGCTTGATCTCGCCGCGGTGGTCGACGGCGAGGAACGCCTCGCCGACGCGGCAAGCCACCTGGAGCGCCTCACGAGACGAGTCGACGAAATAGCGACGCAGGAGGTCGATGCGGTCGGGGGTCGCGTGCACGAACGCGCCGAGCTCGGCCCGCAGCGCGGCGAGCTCGTCGAACAGGCTGGCCAGCGCCGCCGCGCGGTCGCCGCCTGGCCACAGGTGCGCCATGCGCAGGAGGTCGTCGCGGCGCACGATCGCGCCGTCGCGGAACGAGCCGTGCTGGAGGTTCACGGGCTGGATGTTGATCCCGTCGCACCCCTCGTCGCGCGCGCGCCGGACCAGCGCGGCGATCTCGTGCACGTTCGCGCGCTGGATGACCGTCGACACGTTCACGCGCAGCTTCGAGCCGGGGCGCGCGGCGCGGGCGCGGGCCATCCGCCGCACGGCCCGCCAGGCGTTCTCGCCCGCCTTGGCCACGCCGGTGATGGCGTCGTGGGTCTCGTCGGTCGCGCCGTGGATGGAGACCGAGACCGAGAGCACACGCTCGGCCAGCTCCGTGGCGATCTTCTCCGAGACGGGGAACCCGTTCGTGGTGATCGTGACGAGGTGGCCGAGGGCGTTCGCGTGACGGATGTGGTCGAGCATCGCGGGGTCGCGGAAGGGCTCACCGGCGCCAGTGAGCGCGACGCGGCGGATGCCCCACGCCGCCGCCTGCTCGACGAGCGCGCGCACCTGCTCGACCGTGATGGTGTGTGGATCGCGTGAGGTCGCGCGGTTGCCGCACATCGTGCAGGCGAGCCCGCAGAGGTCGTTGGTCGAGATGTCGAGCGCCGGCGGCGGCAGGAAATACGGGCGCCCGCTCGGGAGCTCGAGCCTCAGCGCGGGCCCGCGCTCGCGCCGGAGCGCCTCGTCGTGGAGCCGCCGAAGGGTGGGCGCGAGCTCGCCCTCGCGCGCGACGACGGTGCGATCGTCGGCGAGGTCCTCGGCGGCGAGCACGACCGTGAGCGAAGGCGCGGCGCTCGCGGGCAGCTCGGCCAGCTCGCGCGCGGTGCGCGAGAGGAGCCCGAGGTTCCCCGGGTCGACGTGCCATCGCAGCGCCTGAGCGCCGCCGGGCGCGCCCAGCGTGGCGCGGACGGCCGCGAGCGCCGCACCCGGCCCTTCGGGCGTGCCTCGGGCGAACAGCTCGAGCGGGCGGGCCAGGGTGGGCGCGGCGGTCGTCATGAGGGGTCGACCGCCTCCACGGCCGCGAGGAGATCGTGGGTGCCTCCGCGGCACGCGCCGCACACGGGCATGCCGGCGCGCCCCGCGAGCATGGCCTCGCGGAAGCGGCGGTAGCGCTCGCCGCGCCAGACGGAGAGAAACGGTGTCTCGAAGACGTTCCCCATGACGAACTCGGGCCCCATGTCGGGTCGCAAATAGCAGCACGGCGTGACCGAGCCGTCGACGTTGACGACCGTGTGGTCCCACGCCATCGTGCAGAACGCGTGGCGGGTGTTGGGCGTAATCCCGTCGGCCGCGTAGCGCGACAGCAGCCGCGTCGCCGGCACGAGCCCGCGCGAGGCCTCGTCGTCGGCCCCTACGGTCTTCACGCGCAGAGCGTCGACGCCCCACTCGCGCGCGAGGCGTCGCATCTCGGGCAGCTCGTGCTCGTTGTGGCGCATGGCGATGAACTGCAGCTCGACGCGCGGCTTCGCGAGCCCGAGGCGCTTCTTCTCGGCGCAGAGCCACGCCACCGCCTTGGCCACCCGGTCGAACTCGCCGTCGCGTCGGAACGTCTGGTAGGTCGCCTGGCTCGCGCCGTCGACGCTCAAGATGAGCACGTCGAGCCCGGAGCGCAGCAGCGCCTCTCCGCGCGCGCCGTCGAGGAAGTGCACGTTCGACGAGACCTTGACGACGCGCACGCCCGCCGCCTTCGCCTGCGCGATCATGCCGGGCAGCTCCCGATTCAGCAATGGTTCTCCGTAGTTCCACAGGGCCAGGTTCCGCAGCCGCGGAGCGAGCTGGTCGAGCACGCCGCCGAACGCGCGGAGGGTCATCTGCGGGAGCGGCTTGATCTTGCCCGTGCCCGTGGGGCACGTGGGACACGCGAGGTTGCAGAGGTTGGTCGGCTCGATCATGCCGGTCTCGGGGCCGCCAGCGGGGACGGTCGAGAGGTACCGCATGAGCTCGGGCGGAGGCACGACGGTGGCGCCTCGCTCGCTGAAGAAGCGTCGCAGCGCGTGGGCCTCGGGCACGGCGCTCACGGTGAGCGCCGCGCTCGCGCGCGCCTCCGGCGTGAGGAAGAGCCGCGCCACACGGACGCGGGCGAGCGACGCCTCGGGCAGGGCGCGCAGCGACGCGAGGAGGCCCGCTGCGCCGGCGAACGGGACGCCGTGCGCGACCTCGACCGCCTCGACGAGCGGCAGCGCGTACCCCTGAAAATCCGGCTCGACGAAGCGCCGTAGCTTCACCTCGACGGTGGGGCGGTGCCCGAGCGACGCGCAGTCCGCCAGGACCTCGGGCAGCAGGCGATCGCCCTCCCCGGTGGCGCGCAGGCGCACGCCGCGATCACGCGCCACGGCGCTCCGGAACGCCTCGAGCCGGGTCGCGCAGCAGCGCTCG
>CAZHGG010000950.1:0-2907 GCA_964531755.1 uncultured Polyangiaceae bacterium | reverse complement strand
GAGCGCCCTAGAACACGCCGCCGAGCCCGACCGAGCCGCCCCAGGGTGCAATCGAGAACCGCGGCGCCCAGGCGGTCGGCCCGGCCGGACGCGCTCCCTGGGCGAAATCCCAAGAGCGCGGCCGGTCCCACGAGAGAACGGCCCAGTCGATGATCATGGCGGACAAGAGGCCCACTCCCGCGCCCATCCCCGCGTAGGCCGCCTGGCCAATGCCGCCAAGGTCCCCGGAGCAGGCCGAGCCGCTGCACCCGATGGCCAGCCCAAGGGCGCCGCCCGCGAGCGACAGCCCACTACGCAGCCCGAAATCCGCGAAGCCTCTCCCAACGTGTCCGTGGACGAAGTGTACAATCATCGGGCCCGTCCAGAGCGCCCCAACACCCACCCACGCCACCTGGACACTCTCGGCACCCGCTCCGAGCGCGACGATCCCGAGCCCAGCGGCGTCGCCGAGCATGATCTGGTAGCCATACCAGCGTCGCTCGTCGTCCGCCCGAGGGCCGGTGCCGGACCACGGCGCGAGCGCGGGCGGCGACGGCGGCGGGTCCGCCGCAGCCGCGTGGGCCTCACCCCCGAGCACGAGGAGGGCGGAGACCGCGACGACCAGCACAACCCGCGCGGCCGTGTCCCCCATCGGGCTCACGCTACTCTTCGCTCACGCCACTCGCAACCCGCGGGGAAATCGCCCAGCGGCGCCTGCCACAAGGTCTCATTTTGGCGGGCGGCTCTCTCGCCATCTCCGCACGAGCGCCACGAGGACGAGCCCGGTTCCCATCGTCGTCACGAACATCCCTCCCATCAGGACTCCAAGATCGCCGGGGCGGACGAGTACCCAACTCATCATTCCTATCCCCGCGAGCACCGCGCCCGCGACGACGTCCTTCGGGACTGGTGCGGAGGCTCTCGGCTCCGCGAGCTTCGCGCACTCCGCCTCCAATTGCTCGCGCCGCGCGTGGAGGCGCGCCGCCTCTCGGTCGTCGGCGGCGATCGCGTCAGCCACCTCGGAGCCAGCGCTCACCTCGGCGAGCTCGGCGACGAGCCGCTCGATGCGCGCGTCGGCCGCCGCTTCTTCGTCCCGATAGGCCATCAGTCCTCCGTGGGCTTCTCGATCGCGCCCCAAGCCAGCAGGCCAACGCCGCCGAGCCCCATCAGCATGAGTCCCGCGTAGAGCTGCCGCACCTTATCGGCCAACGACAAGCTCCGATCGAGCGGCGGGGTGAGGCGCCCGAGGCCGTCGCCGCGAGCATCGCTCGGGATCCAGCACGGCACGCGCGACGCCGGCTTCGGCATCGCCTCCGTGTGAAACGTCGCGCTCGGTCTCAGTGAAGGGATCGCGAAGTCCGGGTTGTCGCCGCCGTCGGCGATCGTGCATGCGGTCGCTTCCCACACGAGCGGCGTGTTCCAGAGGACGACCTGGAGCGCGAGGCCGACGACGAAGGTCGCAGCGCTGCCGAGCGCGCAGGCCAGGGCCGCTCGGTTCTTCACGCGGAGCGGCTCCTTCCGCGCGCGAGTGAGCTTCGCGACCCGTCGCTCGAGCTCCGCGAGCTGCTTGTTCAACACCGTGATTCGCTTCGCGGAGACCTCGCGCGCGGAAGGAGCGCGAGGGGCGCGCGCCCGATGGCCGGCGATCTCCGCCTCGAGTGAGGCGATCCGCGCGAGGCGCTCGGTGAGGCCGAGTGGATTGTCGGAACCGGACATGGCGCGTGAGTCTCCCTTGCGCAGGCGTGCCGGGCACGATCCTCGGATTCAGGGACGCGTCCTGCAAGAGTCGTTGTCGCGGCGCGACGGGAGCTTGTCAAACAGCCTGCCAGAACCCCGGTCTTTGGCAGGCGCCTCGCGGGTCCCCTACCGCCCACGCCCCAAGAGCGCCTTCGCCGTGGCGGTGCCCGCGCCCGCGAGCGCCGCCGGGGGCCCCTCGAACACCACCTGTCCCCCGCCCTCGCCCGCCTCCGGGCCGAGCTCCACCACCCAGTCGGCCGCGCGGATCACGTCGGGGTGGTGCTCGATCACCACCAGCGTGTCGCCGCGCTCGACCAGCGTGTCGAGGCTCGCCAGCAGGCGCGTGACGTCGCTCACGTGGAGGCCGGTGGTGGGCTCGTCGAGCACGTAGAGCGTGGGCGTGTGGCCGGCCCCCGCGGTGAGCTCGGCCGCGAGCTTGAGCCGCTGCGCCTCCCCGCCGGAGAGCGTGTTCGATCCCTGCCCCACGCGCAGGTAGCCCACGCCGAGCGCGTCGAGCATCGCCAGCGGCCGCGCGATCTTCCGGAACGCCGAGAACTGCGCCGCGGCCTCCGCCGCGGAGAGCCGGAGCACGTCGCCGGCGGAGAGCTCCCTGTATTTTACATCGAGCGTCGCGGGCTCGAACCGCAGACCCGCGCAGGTCTCGCAGGGGCTCACGACGTCGGGCAGGAACGACATCTCGTGCACGATCGCGCCCTGCCCCTCGCACGCGGGGCAGCGCCCCCCGGAGCCCGAGTTGAACGAGAAGCGCCCGGCGGTGAACCCGCGCGCCTTCGCCTCGGGCAGCGACGCGAAGAGGCGACGCACCTCGTCCCACACGCCGAGGAACGTGGCCGGCACCGAGCGCGGCGTGCGGCCGATAGGGGCCTGATCGACCGCCACGGCCCGCGTGATCCCGCCGAGGCCCACGAGCTTGCCGTGGGCGCCCGGGGGCGGCGTCACGAGGCCCAGGGCGGCGCGCACCGCGGGGTAGAACACGCGCGACACGAGGGTCGACTTGCCCGAGCCGCTCACGCCGGCGACCACCGTGAGGCGGCCGTGCGGCACCCGCAGCGTCACGTCCTTCAGGTTGTGCTCGCGCGCGCCGCGGAGCTCGACGCCGGCCCGCGCGGCGGGCGCCGGGCGCGCCTCACGACCGCGCGAGAACGGCGCGCGCAGCGCGACCCCGGTGGG
>CAZHGG010000949.1:0-2910 GCA_964531755.1 uncultured Polyangiaceae bacterium | reverse complement strand
CGGCGCCGGCTCACCGCGCTGGCGCGGAGCGCGCACGCGTGCCGCCTGTCGGAGCTCGAGCGCTCGCTCGGCGAGGGGCTCCGCCTGCTCGAGGTCGACGAGGGAGAGGCCCTCGCACCCTCGGCGATCGCGGGGCTGCGCGAGCTGCTCTTCGACCTCCCCGCCGTCGCGTGGGGCGAGACGCGCGGGCCGCGGAGCCGGCGAGGCGAGCGGGGTGACGCGCTCGCCACCCACACGGTCCTGGTGATCGGCCCGGAGGTCGTGGCCGACGCCCTCTCGACGGGCGGCGACGGCGCGCGGGCGTCGTTCGAGTGCCACCGCACCGAGGACGCGCAGGCCGCGATCGACCTGGCGCACTCGGTCGCGCCGGACCTCATCGTGCTCGACGCGGATCTCGACGACGTGGCCGAGCTCATCGAGGCGCTGATGGACGATCCGCTGACCGAGCCTGTGCCCATGATCGTCCTCGGCAGCTTCGCCGACTCCGGCGACGCCGGTCGCTATGTGGCGATGGGCGTCGCGCGCACGCTCTCGAAGCCGCTCGGTCGCGCGGAGCTGCGCCACGTGTGTGAGCGCGCGGTGCTCACCTCCGAGAACCGAACCCAGCGCGTGACGCTCGGCGAGCCGAGCGTGGCCGAGCTGGGCGAGCGCCTCGCGGAGGAGCTCCGGCGCGCGCTGGTCGACAGCGTCGACGAGGGCGGCCGGGCGACCCGCGTCGCGCTCGGGGAGGGCACCGAGGTGCTCGGGGCGGTGTGGGGCGCGATCGCCCGCGTCCGCGAGATCGTCACGGCGCGCACGGCGGGCCAGGTCCGCTTCTCGCTCGCGGCGCCCGAAGGCGCCATCGCGTTCGCGCCGCCGCTGCAGCTCGACGCGCCGCGCTACGATCGCGGCCCGCGGGCGCGCGGCACGAACGCCGAGGTGCGCCTCACCGGCCGGCGCGTGCTCGTGGCCGACGACGACCCGGGCGTGACGTGGTTCGTCGCGGACCTGCTGAGGGCCGCGGGCTGTGTGGTCACGGAGGCCGTCGACGGTGAGCAGGCGCTGGCGCTCGCGCACCGCACGAGCCCCGACCTCGTCATCAGCGACGTGCTCATGCCGGGGCTCGACGGCTTCGCGCTCTGCCGGGCGCTGCGGCGAGACATCGCGCTGCGTGACACGCCGTTCCTGCTCCTCAGCTGGAAGGAAGACCTGCTCCAGCGCGTGCGCGAGCTCGGCGCGGGCGCGGCCGGCTACCTCCGCAAGGAGAGCGACGCGCGCGCCATCGTGGGGCGCGTGCGCGAGGTCCTGCGCCCCCGCGCGCGCATCGAGGCGCGCCTCACGGGCGAGGGCGAGGTGCGCGGCCGCCTCGACGACCTCTCGGTGCGCTCGCTGCTCGAGATCGTGTGCGCGACCCGCCCGAGCGCGCGCGTGTCCGTGCGCGACGCGAGCTTCCTGTACCAGCTCGAGATCCGCGACGGCGCGCCGGTGGCCGCCATCCGCACCGGCTTCGACGGAGCGGTCGTGCGCGGCGAGCGGGCGCTCGCGGGCCTCATCAGCGTGGGCGTGGGGCGGTTCGTCCTCGAGGACAGCGCGGGGGAGGTCGACGCGGATCTGACCGGCAGCCTGCACGCGCAGCTCGCGCGGCCCATCGCGCTCGCCCGCGCCGCGACGCACCTCTGCACCGGCGTGCGCGCCATGGCCGTGGAGGAGCTCGCGTTCGACGACGAGGCCCTCGCGGACGCGCTGCGCGTCGCGACCCCCGAGGTGCGGCGCGTGATCGATCAGCTGACCTGCGGCGCGACCGCCAAGGACCTCGTGATCGGCGGCCTCGTCGACGCCGCCTGGCTCGACGAGCTCATGGTCGACCTCTGCGCGCGCGGCGCGATCCGGGCGGTCTACGGCACGTCGCGCACCGAGCTGCTCGGGCCGGCGATCGCGGAGCGGCTCGCGGAGCCCGCTCCGGGAGGGCAGCCCGCGCCCACGCCCCCACCGTACGAGGCGTCGCTCAGCGCCTGCGGCGACAGCGACATCTTCGACCTGGCCGTGGACCGCGAGCGCGAGCGCGCGGGCCTCCCGCTCATGCCCGATCAGAGCCCGTCGTCCCTCCTCGGCGCCGTCATCCAGGAGCTCGACACCCGAGCCGCCAGGCCCACGACGCCCTCGCCGGACGCGCCGCTCGTCGAGCTCGCGCCGCTGAAGCCGCGCTCCTCGCCGCGCATCGTCGAGGTCGCCGACGCCGACGTCGACATCCCGCGCGCCGACGCGGAGTCCACGGTGCTCGAGACCGTCTACGGCACGGACGAGGCCTCCATCTCGATCCCTCTCCCGGAGCCGGAGGGCACCCCCGGCCCGCAGATCGCGGAGGTCGGCGTCGAGGCGGCGCCGAAGAAGCGCGCGCGCACCCCGTGGCAGATGCTGGCGTTGCTCTTCGGCCTCGGCGGCGTGATCGCCCTGCTCGCCTTCCGGAGCGAGAAGGGGCCCCCCGTCGAGCGCGTCGCTGCCGCTGGCCGGGCCGCCGCCGTCGCGCCCGCCGCGCCGACGCCGGTCTACCGCGAGCAGGCGTCCACGCCTGGGCAGGGCGTGCTCGAGATCAACGCCGCCGAGACCGACGCGCTCTTCATCGACGGCGCGCCCGCTCCGGGCGCGGTCGCGGGGGGGCGGGTGCTCACGATGCCCGTGGGCCCCCACCAGGTCCGCGTCCGCGACACCCAGGTGTCGGTCGACGTGCGCGAGAGCGCGGTCGCGTCGATCACCTTCTGACCCCGGGCTCTCCCGCCTCGGCGGGGCCCGCTCGCGTCGCCCGTGCTAGAGGGTGCTCCGTGAGCACGGCCGAGCCCTCGCGTCGACCCGCCCGCGCGCTCCTTCGGGCGGCAGCGCTCGCGGCCGCCCTCGCCGCGAGCGGGGCGGCGCTCGGGTGCCGCGGCTGCGGCG
>CAZHGG010000948.1:0-2914 GCA_964531755.1 uncultured Polyangiaceae bacterium | reverse complement strand
GGGCCGTCCTTGAACGGCGTCACCTTGAGCTTGCCGCCGCGCTCGGCCAGCGGCTGCGACTCTTGCGTCGCGGGCTCGCCCGTCGCCTGGAACCCGGCCGCGACGTGGCTCGCGTCGCAGTACGGCTTGGTCTTCGACGCGCCACACCGGCAGAGCGTGGCGCGGAACCTCGGGGCCTCGCCCTCGATCTCGAGATCGCCGTGGAGCGCGAGCGGACCGTTTTCGCGTACTCGGGCGACGTTCACGAGCGGCGCGGCCTCGCCGGACCCACCGTCGAGGCGCTCGTGGGTGATCGCGCCCGAGGGGCAGCTCAGCGCGAGCGCCGCGAGCTCCTCCGGCGTCGCGTTGTCGGGATGGATCCACTCGCCCTTCACGTTCGGGACGAACACGTCCGGCCGCGCGAGCACGCACTGCCTCGAGTGGATGCAGCGACGCCCCTCGAACTTCAGCAGGACCCGCTTGCCGCGCGCCTGTTCAATCTCGCTCATGTGTCCTTCTCCGTGGTGCGTGCGGGATGCGCTCGGGAGTGTCGCATGAGCGCTCGTCGCGAGGAAGGTGACCGTGCCCGGCTCGGACTCTGCGGTAGAGCTTCGCCGATGCGCGGGTGTTCGCCCTCCTCCTTCGCGATGCACACGACTCACCCCAACAGCGAGCTGACCGTGCGCGCCTCCGCGCCCTCGGGTAGGGTGAGGCGTGCCGCGCAGAACGCTCGCCCGCGCCCTGGTGCTCTCGCTCGCGGTCGTCGGTGCGTGCACGCCGATGGCCTCGCCCGCCCCGCCCAGCCGTCCGACCGCCGCCGCGGCCCCGACGACCGACGCGGCCGCGAGCGACGCCGCCGCCGCGTTCGTCGGCGTGTGGGGGACCAGCGCGGAGTCGTACCTCGCGGCGAGCCAGGGCACGGCGGCGGTGCGGCTCGGCGCCGACGGGAACCTGGAGAACGGCGCCCTCGAGGGAGGGCGCTTCGTCGCCATCGCCCCGCGCGGCTCCGCCAGCGTGCCCTCGCGCTACGCGATCGAGCCCACGGGGCCCGCCGCGGGGGTGATCCGGTTCGCGCTCGACGGCGCCGAGGAGCAGGCGCGCTACCGCGTGGACGGGCCGGATCGCTTCCGCACCTCGTCGGGTCCGCCTGACGAGGTGATCGTGTACTACGCGCGGAGGCGCTGAAGCGCGCGTCTACTTCGCCTTCAGCCGCGCGGCGAGCGCCTGACACGCCTTCTCGTTCGCCGCGGGGCCGCCGCAGCCGCGGTCGAAGAACGCCTTCGCCTTCGCGGCGTCCTTCGGTACGCCCCACTGCCCCGCGTAGGCGCTCGCGGCGAGGCGGCACGCCTCCTCGCGCTTCAGGTCGCACCCCCGCGCGAGCGCGCCGAGCGCGGCCGCGACGTCCTTGCGCGCCTCGTCGCCGAGCGTGCCGTCCAGGCTGAACACGCCGAGCTCGGCGCAGCGCTTCGCGTCGCCGGCGGCGCACGTGCGCGCCAGGACCCCGCGCGCGGCGCTGGGGTTCTTCGCCGTCCCTTGTCCCTTCAGGTACTTGGAGATCACGGCGAAGCAGCCGGGCCCGTAGCCGAGATCGCAGGCGCGCTGGGTGAGCGTCACGGCCCGCGGCGCGGCCTTGTCGCGCGCCTCGAGGCGCTCGGAGAGCTTCATGCAGGAGAGCGCGTGGCCCTCGAGGCAGCCGCGATCGAAGGCCGCGTCGGCCTTCTCGTCGCTCTTCGGGTATCCGAACAGCCCGTCGGCGGTGTAGGTGCCCACGTAGAAGCAGGCCGCCGACACGCCGCCGTCGCACGCGCGGCCGTAGAGCTTCGCGCCCTCGAGGTAGGCCTTCTCCGCAGGCCCGCCCGGCGAGGAGATCGCGATCGAGAGGCACCCTTCGCCCTTGCCCTTGCAGACGTCGGCGACGCCCGTGAGGAGGTGGGCGAGGTTGAAGCAGCTCGGCGTGTTGCCCTTGTCGCACTGCGCGCGGCAGGAGGCCTCGTCGTTCGGCGCGCACAGGAACGCCTCCGCCTTCGCCGCGGGCGTGCATTTTCCGCCCGCGAGCGCGTACCCATCCGGGCACGGGTTCGTGATCGCGGAGAGGCCCGCAGCCGCGCTCGCGCCCGCGTCGCCGATGGGGAAGAGCTCCACGCGGAGCGCCGACTGGCAGGCCGAGGGCGGCTTCGGCGCGTCCGGGCTCGCGGCCTTGCACGCCTCGAGCGACCCGTCGCGGAGCGTGGCCTGCTTGTCGCTCTCGCTCTTGGCCTCGGTGGAGCCGCCGAACAGCGACGCGGCCGCGGTGACGGCGGCGCCGCTCCCGCGCTTCATGGCGAACGCCCCGACGTACACCGCGCGCACGAAGTGCGTCGCGCCGTCGCACGCGCCGACGAGCTCGGCCTTCGCTGCCGCGCTGCCGAGCGCGGTGCTCCGGCCCACCATCGCGGTCGCGAGGTCGAGGCTGGTGCCGCGCGCGACGCCGCCGGCGAGGGTCGCCCCCGAGATGGGCAAGCTCGCGCGCACCTCGTCCTGCGACTTGAGCTGCACGACCTCCTCCTTGAGGCTCACGCCCGCGAAGCGGTAGTCGCCCTTGAGCTCGCAGCTCGCGAGGATTCGGAGGCCGTCGCAGCCGTAGTGCACGACCGCGCGCCCCGACCTCATCGCGAGCTCGAGATCGGCCCGCTGCGCGGAGGGCAGGTCGATGACCAGGGTCTGCGCGACCGCCGGCACGGAGGTGCAGGCCGGCGCCGCGGGCTCGCCCATCGCCTGCTGCGCGGTGGGCGCCTCCGCGCGGACGGCGCTCGCCGCGCCACCGGGCGAGCACGCGGGCAGGGACGAGGCGGCGACCGCGAGGGCCGCGAGCAAGGGAGCGCGGTAGGCGCGGGCGCGACGGGGGTTCATGCCCGGCGGCTACCACGCGGGGGCGGGGATCGCAACGGCGCGGGCG
>CAZHGG010000947.1:0-2916 GCA_964531755.1 uncultured Polyangiaceae bacterium | reverse complement strand
GCGCGGTGGCGCGGGCCGCGCGCGGTCGACGCCGACGCCGCGGTGGAGCAGCTCGCGCGGCACCTCGCGCGGACGCTCGCGGCCCGCCCGAGGCTCTGCCTGCTCACGAGCGCGCTGCCGCAGGTGCTCGAGCAGAACCTCAGCGAGGCGGCCATCCGCGAGTTCAAGCTGCGCTCGCTGGCCCACTTCGACGAGGTGGCAGCGCTCCTCAGCGAGCGCGCGCCGCGGCTCTCCCGGGCGGCCGCGGTGACGCTGATGCACGACGCGGTGGTCGCGATCACCGGGCTCTACCCGGCCACGCACCCCTCGCCGGCCGCCGCCCGCGCGCTCGACGACCCCGCGCTGTGCGCGTTGCGGCGCGACTTTGGGCGGGAGCTCGAGCGGTTCGTGTGCGCGCTCGCGGCGGACGCGGCGGGGCGCGCGAGTGGCGCGCGCGCCGCGCGCTAGTCGCCGCGGTGCCCCGCATTTTTCGACCCGCGGGGAGAGTATGGTACGCGTACCTGGCCGGCGCGGCCTCGCGCACGGGGAGGAAGACCGCCATGATCCACGCACGCCTCGCCCCGCTTCGCTCGGCCGCGATCGCCCTCGCGGCTACCGGCGCCCTCGCCTGCTCGAGCGGCACCGCCGCCGTGGCGGTCGAGGCGGGCGTCGACGCCGGGCTGACCGACGGCGCCCCCGGGCCGGGCCCCGCGCCCTCGGCCGCGCCCTCGGGCACCATCTCGGCCGCCGCGGGCGGCACGATCCGGCTCGAGGGCGCGACCCTCACGATCCCGCCGGGCGCCCTCACCGCCGACACCGTCATCAGCGCCCAGGCGAAGCCCGCGGCGGGCTACCCGGACGCGGCCTCCCTCCGCGGCAAGGGCTACGACTTCGGGCCGTCGGGGCTCACCTTCGCGAAGCCCGCCACGCTCAGCGTCGACGTGCCGGCCGGCGTCGACGCGGCGTCGCTGGTGCTCGCGAACCTCGACGAGAAGACCCGCGCCTGGGTGCCCCTCTCCGACTCGAAGCTGAGCGGCGGAGCGATCTCGGGCAGCATCGCGCACTTCTCGAGCTACGCGCTCCTCGTGCGGCTCGGCAACGCGAACCTCACGGTCGACTACTCGGCCTGCGGGGCGCCGATCTCCAGCAAGGATGGCTTCTACGCCGACACGTGCGGCGCCGGCGCCGTGAAGGGCACGATGACCGAGCTGAAGCTCGCCGGCGCGCCGGGCGGCCCCTCCGCGGGGAGGAGCTGCACGGTCTCGTACTCGTCTGGGAAGCTCACGATCGCCACCGATCTCCCCGCGCCAGGCGGCAGCGGCACGCTCACGTTCGTGACCCACCTCGACGGCGATCGCGACGACAACCTGCTCGCGGCGAGCGACACGACCGGAGCGCCGATCCGCTTCGTGCAGATGCGCGAGGTGATCCCGGGCGTGCCGGAGAAGGTCATCCGGGCCTCGTTCTGGCTCAGCGAGGACCGCGGGCTCAACTACGCCAGCGCCAGCAGCGCCGACGGCTCCATCACGTGCGGCAGCGACCCGCGAGCCTCGAACTGACCAGCGCCGGCGCCCCTCAGAGCAGCGCGGTGCGATCGAAATAGACCTCGGTGCGCGCGATCCGATCGCCGCGCAGGCCAAGCAGGGCCATCCCGTGCAGGCGCTTCTTGTCGCCTCCCGCGACGGGCGTGAAGTCGGCGAGCCACAGGAACGCGCCGCCCTCCCCCTCCTCGAACGCGTGCACCTCCTTCACCCGCCAGTGCATGCGCCACGTGGCGAAGAGGCGGGCGAGGTAGGCGCGGAGGCCCGCGTGGCCCTCCATGGCGCCGCGCGTGTTCGGGTCGCGGTAGCGGCAGTCCTCGACGTAGCACGCGAGGACGGCCTCCACGTCGTGGCGGTTCCACGCCCCCAACACCCGCTCGGCGTGCTCGGCCACGCTCGGCAAGTGGGCAGTCTGCGTGCTCATGGCGAATCGCTCTCTGCTGGCTGGCTGGGCGGCCCGCCAGCGAGGGTCGCGGCGAGCGCCGCATCGCTAGACTCGCACCGCGTCGCGCCGCAGAGAAGCGCGGAGGTCACCCGGGCCGCACGTTCGGCGGGGAGCGTCCCCCGTGGACCGCGAGCGCGAGCGTGCACGCGAGCGGTCGGGCTGCGACGGCGATGGGCCGATCCACGGGCCTACGCGATCTCCGAGCCCACGAGGAGCGGGCGGGCGTCGTTCGCGGCGAGGGGCGCCCCGAGCCCTCGGCCCGTCAAGAGCTCGAGCACGAGCCGCTCGTAGAACGCGGGCGCGTCGAAGCTGCCCCAGCCGACGACGCTCCAGTGGTCGGCGTCGAGGTGACCGAGCACGCGCCCGCGGCGCTGCGACGCGAGCGGCACGACGCCGTCGTCGTCGCCGGCCTCGCGGCGGAGCCAGCGGTAGGTCGGCAGCAGCCACGGCCCCACTCCGCGCGCGCCGCGGCCGGGCGAGACCGCGACGCTCGCATAGTGCACAGTGCACACATCGGGGGTGTCGGCCTCGAAGGCGCGCATGCGCTCGGTGGTGAGGTCGAGCACCGAGCCGAGGCTCTCGGAGAGCACGCGCGAGCCCCGCACGAGCCGCGCGCCCGCGTCGGCGAGGGGAGTGCCGCCGTGCGGGGTCGCGATCGTGACGAGCGAGGCCACGCGCTCGTCGAGCCCGAGGTGGGTCACGGCGAAGCGCGCGTCGAGGCCGCCCATGCTGTGGGCGACGAGGTGCGTGCGGCCCGCGCCGAGCGCCCGCACGGCGGCCGCGAGCTCCGCCGCGCGGGTCCCGATCGACGCGAAGGGCGAGACCCGAATGAAGGCGGCGCGCACGCCGCGGGCGCGCAGGCGCTCGGCCACGCCGCGGAAGTACGCCGAGGACACGGGGCCGACGCCCACCTCGGCGAACCCCGCGAAGCCGTGGAGGAACGCGACCCGC
>CAZHGG010000946.1:0-2925 GCA_964531755.1 uncultured Polyangiaceae bacterium | reverse complement strand
TCGCCCCCGCACCCCAGCCCCCCACGCGCCTCCGCGACGCGTCCGCGCTCACCGCTCCGCCTCGCAGCACCCGCACGCTCCGCGCGCTCGCGAGCGCCGGCCCCGCCCTCTGAAGTTCTCAACGCCTCGTCTGCCCACTCGAAGGAGATCCCCCATGAAGAACCGCAATCTCTCTGCTGCCGCGCTGATGGTGTTCGGACTCACGCTCGGCGCGAGCTGCACAGGCCGGGCCAGCGCCGAGCAGCGCTCGGTGGGGAGCGCGACCGTCGCGTCCGCCGTCATCGCGCTGCCGCCGCCGAGCGAGGCCGCGAAGGCCTTCCAGCTCTCCTACGACACCGAGGCGCAGGGCAAGCTCCCGGCGGCGCTCGCGGCGCTCGACAGCCTCCCGCCAGCCCAGCGCGCGAGCTACGTCGCCGAGCTCCGCCGCGGCTGGCTCCTCTACCGCTCCGGCCGCCACGCCGAGTCGATCACCTCGTACACCAAGGCCATCACCGCCGCGCCCGCCTCGGTCGAGGCCCGCGTGGGCAAGCTCGCGCCGCTGCTCGCCCTCCGCCGCTGGATCGACGCCGAGGCGACCGCCCGCGACGTGCTCCGCCGCGATCCCGGCAACTACACCGCGTCGCTGCGGCTCGCGTTCGCGCTCTTCAACCAGGCGAAGCTGCCCGAGTCCGCGGCGACGTACCGCGCGCTCGTCGTCGCCTACCCGAGCGACGTCGACGCCCGCGCGGGCCTCGGCTGGGCGGAGCTGAAGCAGGGGCACGCGCACGAGGCGCGCACGATCTTCTCCGAGCTGCTCGAGATCGCCCCGCAGAACGCGCTGGCCCAAGACGGGCTGCGCGCGGCGCTCGCGAAGAAGTAGCGCCGGGCGACCGCGGCGCGAGGCGACGGGGGCGGCGACGTGGGGTATCGTCTGCGCGCCCCCGAAAGGAGCCCCCGTGGACGAAGCCGTCGACCAAGTCGCCAGTCACGAGCACCTCGACGTCCTCATCGTGGGTGCGGGCCTCTCGGGCATCTCGGCCGCGTACCACCTCCAGACCGCCTGCCCGGACCGCTCCTACGCGGTCCTCGAGGCGCGCGACGACCTCGGGGGCACGTGGGACCTGTTTCGGTATCCCGGGATCCGCTCCGACTCCGACATGTACACGCTCGGGTACTCGTGGAAGCCCTGGAAGGACCCGAAGGCCATCGCCGACGGGCCCGCCATTCTCGCTTACATCCGCGAGGCCGCCACCGAGAACGGCATCGACCGGAGGATCCGCTTCCGCTGCCAGGTGGTGAGGGCGAGCTGGTCGTCCGCCGAGTCCCGCTGGACGGTGGAGGTGCGCGAGCGTGGGGCCGCGAGGGTGCTCACCTGCGGCTTCCTCTTCATGTGCTCGGGGTACTACGACTACGAGGCCGGCTACACGCCCGAGCTCGCGGGCCGTGACCTCTTCCGCGGCGTGGTGGTCCACCCGCAGCGGTGGACGCCCGACGTCGAGTACGAGGGGAAGAAGGTCGTCGTGATCGGCTCGGGCGCCACCGCCGTGACCCTCGTCCCCGAGCTCGCCAAGCGCGCCGCGAAGGTGACGATGCTCCAGCGCTCGCCCTCGTACGTGGCCTCCCTGCCCGCGCGCGATCGCGTCGCCACCGCCCTGCGCGCGCGCGTGCCCGGCGCGGCCTACGCGCTCACACGCTGGAAGAACGTCGCCTTCGGGTTTGGCTTCTACACGTTCTGCAAGCGCTACCCCGCGCGCGCCAAGCGGCTGCTCATCGACCTCGTGCGCAAGGAGCTGCGGGGCGCGGTCGACGTCGACAAGCACTTCACCCCGACGTACGACCCGTGGGACCAGCGCGTCTGCGTCGTCCCGAACGGCGATCTCTTCGAGGCCCTCCGCAGCGGCCGCGCCGATGTGGTCACCGACCACATCGAGACGTTCACCGAGACCGGCCTGCGCCTGCGCTCCGGCGCCGAGCTCGAGGCCGATCTGGTGGTCACGGCCACGGGCCTCCAGCTCAAGTTCGGCGGCGGCGTGGAGCTCGTCGTCGACGGGCGGCGCGTCGAGCCGCGCGAGACCATGACCTACAAAGGCATGATGTGCAGCGACGTGCCGAACCTCGCGCTCGCCATCGGGTACACGAACGCCTCGTGGACGCTCAAGTGCGACCTCACGTGCGAGTTCGTGTGCCGCGTGCTCAACACCATGCGCGACGAGGGGCACACGCGCGTGCTCGCCCGGCGGCCCGGCCCCCACGTGAAGGAGGCGCCGGCGATCGACTTCACCTCCGGCTACGTGCTGCGGTCCATCGACCAGTTCCCGCGACAGGGCACGCAGGCGCCGTGGAAGCTCTACCAGAACTACCCGCTCGATCTCGTGGCGCTCAGGCACGCGCCGCTCAAGGACGGCACCCTCGAGTTCTCGTGAGGTGCCCGCCCAGCCCACGCGCGCCGCGCATCGATCTCCCGGCCCCGCGGCGCTAGTCTGCGCCCGTGACCCCAGACGCCCCGCCCCCGCGCGACCCCGCGCAGCCGCCCGAGACGCTCCCCGACGAGCCGCCCTCGCCACGCGCGGCCGGGGTCCCGCTCCGCGTCGACTCCGACGCCCTCACCCTGCCGCCGCTCGACGATCCCCGGTCGGCGCCGCGGCTCAGCGCGCCGGAGTCGCGCCCGGCCTCGTCGTCGCGCTACGTCGCGAAGGCGACGCTCGGCGAGGGCGGCATGGGCGTCGTGTCGCTGAGCCACGACGTGCACATCGGGCGCGACGTGGCGATCAAGACCATCCGCCCCGACCGCAACGCGCAGCCCGACCTGAAGGCGCGCTTCCTCCGCGAGGCGCGCGTCCAGGGGCGCCTCGAGCACCCGTCGATCGTGCCGGTATACGACCTCGGCACGGACGAGTCCGGCGCCGCCTATTTCGCGATGAAGCGCGTGAACGGCGCCACGCTCTC